>NZ_JAXOJX010000017.1:0-105539 GCF_034427735.1 Azohydromonas lata | reverse complement strand
AATGCCTTCAGGAGTTAATGGACCGCCACGGCATTCCAAGGCGCAAGCAGGCTGGAGAGTGACCCCCGTCCTTGGTCTGAGCCGTTCCCATGGCAACCGAAAGCTGCGCGGGCTTGTGCCCATGACGCTCGACGAGATCAGCCGAATTGCGGAGCACTTTGGGGAAACGCTGCTGCACGCGCTGGAGCCTTGCCTGGCTCATGGTATGGAACCTGCAGTATTGATGTTGGGCGACTTGAAGGTGCCGTGCGAGGTCATGCTGGGAGAGACCTTGCGCCCACCATTCGAGGACGTGGAGTTTTTCGCCATCGGCGTACCGGGAAGCTTTCTTGTCGTCCCGGCCAAAGGCTTGACCTTGCCCGCACGGCAGGTGAATCGGTTGCATTTGCACCTGAACCAGGCTTACCCCAAACAGGCCAACGGCAGCTGACGACTACAGGTCGCCGCACACAAGTCAGCCAGCCTTGTCAGCCCCGCGCCCGGTCAGCGATACACGGCGTAGAACTTTTCCAGTCTGGCCAACACCACGGGAGACTTCCAGTCTCCGTCCGCGATGCGGCGCAGCAGCGCGGGCGTGGCCACGCCATTGGCGACCACGTCGTCCCGCAGCCGCTGCAGCCACTGGCGCTGCAGATCGGGGGGCAACGCCTCGAAATCGATGCGCAGTTGCTCACGCTCCAACTCCTGAGCCGGATCGGGCACGGGCACAGCTGGCACAGGTACGGGCGCCGCAGGTTCTGGGGTTGGCGCTGATACCCGCTTCTTGGCTGCCTTGCGGGCACCCTCCCCTGCCACACCCTCCAAAACCCACTTCAAGTGCGCCACCGCATTGGAGCCAGGTTCCTGGCGCAGTTGCCTGGCCACCACATCCAGCGAGCGCAGCACTGGCGCCTCGCCATAGCGATCCACCAGCGCGTCGTAGTCCAGTTCGCGGATACCCAGCGCCAGGGCCTGTTCTACGGGCGTCAGATCCACAGGTTCGACCTCGCCCTGATCCAGCTTGAAGTCGGGCTTGGGTTTGACAGTGAACTGCAGGTCCACGACCGCCCCACCCTCCCGGTGCTCGATAAGGTCGATCTCGATCTCGGTGTGCTCGTTGATCTGGGCAAGCGCCGGCTTCAGCAGTTCGCTCTTGAACTTGCGGTACTCGCGGTCTCCCGTCACTTCGTGCCCGCGCAGCACCGGCACCCACCAACTCCATGGCTTGCGTGGCGTGCGCCCTGACCCCTGGTAGCGGGCACAAAGCTCGTATAGGGCCACGGCCGCATGCGTGCCCAGCCGGGCCATGGTGGTGAGGTTGATCTGCGCGTACAGCCGCGGGTTGAGGATCTGCTCCTCGATCGTGGGCGGGTAGAACCACGTCACCCAGTTCTCGCGTCCCCGCTGGTAGCACCTGACCTCGGCGAGCAGCGGGAAGATTCGGACCTCGCTGAGCGAAGCGTCCTTGGGATCTTCGCCCGGCAATCCTTCACCTGGCTTGAGCGGGCGCCATTCACAGCGCGTGGACATCATCTCGGTGAGGTAGCGGCGCATGATGCCGGCCTCGTTACTGCTCTTGTCCAGCACGCGCAGCAGCGCCTTGAGCTTGGCTTGATAACCGCGCTTGCCCACATCGCCCTGCCGCTGGGCCACGCGGCCCATCACGTTGTAGAGCTTGCGTCCTCCAGCCGTGAGCCGGCCGTTGATGGGAACCATGGCCAGCGTCGCCACAGGTTTGCGGTAGATGTCTCCACGCTCCTGCGGTACCTCGGGCAACTGCAACGGCTCGTCCATGGCGCGCAGTATATGTTTCTGTCCAGACCCATCCGGACAATGGACGGCATTGAGCGTTTCCACATTGTCCGTAATCGCAATAGTCAAAAGTGCGGACGCCACTGGCTTGTCCAAGAGTCACCGGCCGACCGATACGCTTGCGACAGAAGCCGCAACTGCGCTTGCAACACGGGATTACTTGTCCACAGCGGCCTTTGTGGAACTGCATGGTGGCAGTCGCAAGTACGGACGGGATAAGTCAATAGTTCGGACGCCATGAGTCATTTGTGCGGACGGTTTCGGTCAATACTGCGGACGGTCATGGAAACTAAGTTGTTGTCGTGAATGGAAAAAATCAACTTATACACAGGCCTAAAGATATTGAATCAGTCTTAAACAGTGCTAAAGAGAAAGCGTGAAAGGTTCACTTTTCAATACCAAATTCATCGGCCGCAGGCCGATCAGCGGTTTACAGACGTAGAAATCAAAGCAAGTCCTGAAAATTCACGTCAGCGCCTACAATCGTCGGAACCATCACTAATTCCCGAGGAGGTCCAGCTTGGACGCTACGCTGCTTGAGCAACCCGGGCTCAGCCTAGAAGATATCGACGCTCAAGCAGAGCGTGTGCAAGCCGTCTTGTCGCAGGTACGCAGCACGATGCTGTCGCCTACCTCCCGTAAGGAAGCGCCTCGGTTCACTGCATCGCAGCTTGCTGAACTGACTGGACTTGGCCGCAACCGTTTCGATGCCAGGATCAAGAAAGGCGATCTGCCTGGAGGAACCTTGTCGCCCAGCGGGGCTCGGCGAGAGTTTTCACTAGCTGAAGCCCGCGAGTGGGTGCGTGCCACTCGTGCGGGTGACATGCGCCCGCAGATGGCCACGGCCTGCACGCTGTGCATCGGCAATTTCAAAGGCGGCGTTAGTAAAACAACCACTGCCGCCACACTGGCTCAAGGTCTTACGCTCGCGGGCCACCGGGTGCTGCTGATCGACTGTGATCCCCAAGGCAGCCTGACGACTCTCTTTGGCATCCTGCCCGACTCCGAGGTGGCACCTGAGGACACGCTGCTGCCGCTTTTCAACGGCGACCAGGATGACGTGGGATATGCGATCCGGCCGACTTACTGGGACGGTATCCACCTGATCGCCGCGGCGCCTGTGCTTTTCGGCGCGGAGTTCGCGCTGCCGGCGCGGCAGATGAACGACCAAGCCTTCGAGTTCTGGCGCGTGATGGACCTGGCCCTGGACAACGCGCGAGATGCTTACGACTTCATCGTCATCGATACACCGCCCTCGCTGTCCTACGTCACGATCAACGCTCTCATGGCTGCCGACGGCATCGTGATGCCCCTGCCGCCATCTGCGCTGGACTTTGCCAGCTCGGCGCAGTTTTGGAATCTCTTCAGCGACCTCACCAGTACGCTGGTGCGCGCCCGCGGCGGCTCCAAACGCTTCGCCTTCGTAGACGTATTGCTGACCAAGGTCGAGACCACCGACGCCAGCGCCATCTTGGTCAAGAAGTGGCTCAGCGCGGCGTATGCCGACAAGCTCCTGCAGATTGAAATCCCCAAGACCGCTGCAGCCATTGCGGGATCGGCCGAATTCGGCACGGTCTATGACCAGCTCAAGAATGCGCCTTCGGCGCGCACGCTCAAACGCGCTACCGACGCTTTCGACCGCCTGGTGGACCTCATAGAGGATCAGGCCCAGATGTTCTGGTCCAACCAGACCGAGCGGCTGGGGAGCGCGCAATGAGCACTAAGAAGCGTGAGAAGGTCGGCGACAACATCGAGTTCGTCATTCCGCCAGCGAGGCCAAGAACGCCCGATGCAGTTCCCTCGCCGGCGCCTCAACCTGCAGCCAAGACGGGGGTGGGCTACACCACGGCGGCCATCTTCAACACTAACGCGTTGCGAGGTAAGACCGAGGAGTTGCAGCGCGAGGTGGATGGTCTTAAAGCTCGCACTCAGGAGCTGGAGAGCGACCGCGGCGCTCAGCTGCTTGACGCTGCGCAGATCGTGCCAAGCCGCTGGGCCAACCGGGCAGATGCGTCCTTCTCAGATCAGGAGTTCCTGGCTCTCAAGGCTGAAATCCAAGACGCGGGCGGGAATGTGCAGCCGATCATGGTTCGGCCCATTGAAGGCGAGGGCAATCGTTTCGAGCTGGTTTTTGGCCACCGTCGCCACCGCGCTTGCCTGGATCTTGGACTGCCGGTGCTCTCGGTCATCAAGCCGTTGGACGACCGGGAGCTCTTCGCGCACATGGAGCGCGAGAACCGCAACCGCAAGAATCTCTCACCGTTCGAACAGGGCAAGATGTACCGTCGCGCACTCGACGAAGGCTTGTTTCCCTCGATGCGGGCGTTGGCTGCGGACATTGGCCGTGGCTCTACGGATGTGAGCGAGGCCATCCGGATAGCGGAGCTGCCCCAGCCTGTGCTCGACGCGTTTCCTTCGCCTAACGAAATCCAGTTCCGTTGGGCGAAGGCCTTAGCCGACGCATGCCAGCGTGATGCCGTGGGCGTAAAGGCCAGGGCCCACGAGCTGCGAGCCGAACGTCTGCCGGCTGCTGCAGTGTTTAAGGCACTCACTGGTGTACAGGACAGGCGGGGTGCAAGACGGTCTTTCACCCAAGAACGGCAGCTCACATTAGGTGACGGGCGGCATGCGGTAATTCGCAATGATGGCAAGCGGGTCGTAGTCGAACTGGACCCCTCGCTGTTGCCCTCCGAACGGTGGGAAGCGTTCGAGGAAATGCTGCTGAGATTCGTGGGTTAATCTTTTTCTACAGCAGCGGAGCCGCTTGTGAAAGCGGACATGGGTATCAACATCCACGACGCGTAGAAGTGCAGCAACGGTGCAAGACGGTCTTGCGCCGTCCTGGCAAAGTGAAGTGTCGTCTGCCGGCCGAATAGCTATTGCAATACAGCGTAGGGCCGTCGGTCAGGCGGTCTTCTTGCAGCCATGCGGAATCGCAACCTGAAGATTGTCTGCAGCAAGGCGTTGGAGGCTGTTTGATACCCGGTCCAAGTTTGGAAAGTCGATCCGGCTGCAAGTTACGGCCGGGTTGTCCTCACCCTCGGCCGCATTGAGTAGCCGAGGTACATGACGCCACACGGTGGCGCGATCCGGGTAGTTTGCGTTTGAGTTCGCTCGAAGAGGCCGCGCAGAAAAACAGCAGTGCAAGACCATGGGAGCCCCCCTATGGGGGCCTACCGCAGCGGTGTGTCGGCTCGCGTATTAGCCCAAGCTACTTTGTGGCCGTTGGATGCACAGCCAGCACACGGTCGAAGTAGCGCTTGGTGGCGCCACAGGTTATGGCCACGGCCAGGGTCTGCACAATCCCCGGCGCGTCGGTGCCGACTGTGTATGCCCAGCTCCGCGTCGCTCAGGCCGTCCACGACGAGCTTCAGGCAACTGCGAGCCTGGGTGCCCATGAAGACAGTGTTTATTGGTCTGAAGTCGGACTCGCACACGTCCGCTGAACCCTGCCGGGCCGCATCGGTTTCCGTCAGGCCCGACGTAGCTATGGGAGTCTTGGTGAACACCGCGCTGGCTGCCGTGCGGTGGTCCACGCGCACGGGATAGCAACCGAACTTGCTATCGGTGAAGGGCCGGCCTGCAGTAATGGCCACCGGGTGAGGTCGACGCGGTCGGTGACGTCGCCATCGCCCAAATGCCCTGGGCCGTGGTGCCGCTGCCCAGGTCCACGGCAATGGCACCGTGTGCGGAGAGTTGCACGCTCGCTTTCGACAAGCCCAGGCCAGCGGTGTTGGGCCGCCCACGCGGTTGGGGTCTCGGCGACGAGCACGCGCGCGCCATGGAACGGCGCGAAGCCGCTACACCGCCGGAGCTGGCGCCAATCACGATCAGGTCGTACGTGTCGTTCAATGCAGGCTCCCTTTCGCGGCGGCGTAGCGCATCAGCGCCGATCGTCGCGCCGCTGCTCGCACAGCATGAAGAGATAAAGGCTTTCGGCCTTGTCCCGCGCCCAGGGCGTCTTGCGTAGGAATTTCAGGCTCGACGCCACGCTGGGCTGGCTGCTGAAGCAGCGCTCGGCCGATCCCGCCCATTTGTAGTGGTCGGCCAGGGCCGTGACGATCATCTTCGGCGTGATGCCGTGCAAGGGGTTGCACGGCTGGGCCGGCTGGGGAGTGCAGCTGTCCATCCTGATTTTCGATGCTGACTGGTTTGAGCCTGGAAGCCGTTGGTACGGCTGGCGTTGGACACGGCTTACAAGGCCACGTTGCTGGCTGGCGGGCTCAACGCTTGCCTTGGCACCTCGTCGCGCTTGCTGCTCACGTGGCTTGGCGGCGGAGCCTGCGTGGATTCACGATGCCATCCGTCGCGCGGCAGGCCGTCTGGCTGGCCAAGACTTAGTTGCAGGAGTGGTAGACGGTTAGGCGGGCAGGGCAGGGCGGCATCACGCTGGGGCACACACTCCATGCACTCCTTGTGCCTCCGAGAGAAGTTATCTTTGAGCCGCCAAAGCAAGAAATCGACGGAGGAAAACACGCCTTCGATTGCTGTTTTTTGTCTACGCCAACAGCGTTTCCCAGTAATCGCACACACCACAGGTAGCGTTGAAAGCGCTTTGTACTAACCGGCATCACTTCTTGCTTTGCTTGCTCTGCTTGCGTAAGACATCTACTGCGGTCATGCCCGCCAGAGTTCAATCCCCCAACAGCCGCTTGGTCACCTTGTCTGCAGTTCTGCCCGTGGAGCAGTTGCAGCAAAGGCTCGTGCGCATGCGCAAGGAACTTGCCCAGGCCAAGGCGCTGATTCGCGTGCTGGAAACCGACGTCAGCGAGGTTGAGGCAGCGTTGGCCGAGGCTGCTAATGAAAGACCTGCACATGATCATGATCGCGCTCGGAGTCCAACATCGCCAGCTGCCGCCAGTCCACAGGCATCGGGTGGCGTAACGGGCGCCGTGGCCCGTGGCGAGAAGCTGCTGAAGGGGTGGGTCCAGGATGGCACCCTGTACCTACTGCGGCGCTGGGCTCCAGCTGGGGCATCACGCGCCAGGCGCTGGACCAAGCCGTAGAGCGCGGCGAACTGTTCTCGCTGAAGATTGCGGGACGACGGTATTACCTGGCCGAACTGCGCGACATCACGCGTGAGCAGGCTGCCCAGGTCTGCTGCGCGCTGGGCATGCTGTCGCCCAGTGAAAAGCTTATGTTCTGGCTACACGCGCATGGCGGACTGCAGGGCAGGACGCCCGTGGTGGCGATACAGGCCGGGCAACTCGCACGCGCGGTGCAGCTGGCACAGGCCTGGGCTCGCGAGCGCACGCATCCTGATGCCGATTCCGGGAACGATGCGCGCACCTGAGCCCGGCACCTTCGAGCACCTGCTGCAGCCCGTCGAAGTTCCCGTTGATCGCCTGGTGCGCCTGTCGCGGTACCCGGCCACCGAGCCGTGGTGGGGTAGGGCGGCTGCTGGGCGCTTTGATGAACCGCTGCAGCAGTTCGGTGTCTGCTATGCCGCTGACCAGGTCGCCACGGCCTTTGCCGAAACCGTGATCCACGAGTCGTCGGCCTGGCGCCATGGTGCGTGGCTGGTGGCCACGGCGGAGCTGACCGGCCGGTGGATGGTGTCGCTGCAGCGGCCTGCGCGCCCGCAACTGCTGATGGCCGATCTAACTGGCACGGCTCTCAAGGCCCTGGGCCTCAACAACGACCTGTGCAGCGGTGGCGACTACACCTTGTCGCAGCATTGGGCGCGTGCCATCCACGATGCCAGCCCAAGCTGGGACGGCATTCGGTATGTCTCCCACCAGAACAACACGGCCTACCGCTACGCCGTCTTCGAGCGCGCCGGGGTGGTGAAAGCCGGCGCCGCCAAGCTCGAGGGGGCATTGCTGGAGCGGCTGTGCAATGACTTCCAAGTGATCGCTCTCTGAGTAGCAGCAATCTCCTTGGACCCGTGAGCCTCGGGTCGGCCAGCTTGGCTATGAATCGTTCGCCGCCCTAAGTGCTTGTCGAGCTTTAGATTAGCAGCCAGCTGCCGTGGCGAAGCCAACTTGCGGTTATTTTTTTTATAAAAGATTATGAATGCTTATCTGGGATAAATTGAGCAGGTTTGCGTACATGCAGGTTTACTCATAGATCGAGCCGCGAAGATCTCTCGGTGCCCCTTCAACGACTCAAGGGCCTGTCGGGCATCGCGCACCATGAAGTTGACCAATGTCGCAGAACAACCTAGGCGCGCGGCGATTTCCCTTTGCGTCAGTTCCCCCAGCCTGAAAAGCTCGAAGGCTTGACGGGTGCGAGGCGGCAAAGTGTTGAGTACCTGATCGATGGCCTGTATCAGGCGCCAGCCGTCGACGCGTTCGCCCATGACGCAATTGATGGGTATTTCAGGTATTTGCCCATCTTCGGTCTGGACCTGGAGCTTGGCTTCCAGACTCCTGCGGCGGCAGTGGTCCAGCGCGACGTTGCGCACCACCTGGCAGCAGTAGCAGAACGGGCGTTCCACGTCAGTTTTCACGCTCTCGCGTTCAGCCAGCCGCACGTAGGCATCCTGCACGACTTCGTCCGCAAGGTCTGCCGTCCCTACCACCTTCCTGGCAAGACTGCGAAGCTGCGTACGGTGGGCGATGAACACCTCCACAAGCGTCTGACATCGTTGTTCGACGGACATGCCACAGGGCCTCCAGATGTTTGCCGGATCAGAAAAGTCCAAGCGTGCTTCTTGAATACGAATGATTATCATCAACATTTCGATTGATGAGAACTTTTTTGATGTTTTGGTGACGCTGGCTTGTGAGCCAGGGCACACCGCCACCGTTGTCCGCCGAGAAGGGCTCGCATGCCGCCATCAAGGCAGGCGTGCGCCATGAGCACGGCAAGTTGTCGCGCCTCCGATGCGCCAGGCCAACGCGGCTTTGCTGCACTGAGGAACGCTGGACGACGCGGGCGATCCTCGTGGCCTCACAGGGCGCGCAACGGGGCCAGGACAAGCGCGCCGAATTGCCCTGGCCCATACGGAACGCTTTCACCTGGCACGCGCAGCCAATGCTGATGTGCCATCACGCGCAAAGGCACGCCTGCAAGGCAGTGGCCGACTCCATGGCGCAACCACTGGCCTCGGATGCCAGGCTTCTCTGGCGCCATGGCGGTTGCGGACTGTCCAGCCGGGCATCAAGCACAAGCGCCGGTGGCCCCGGCTTCTTCCGTCACGCGAGCAACGAATTCAGCCTCTCCGGCATCTTCAGGTGCGCAACGCCGCCCGCCAGCTTGAATGCTGCCTTTTGCAGGCCCGACGGCCCTAAACAAATCGCGGGCTGACTCGTCAATGGGAGCAGAAGGCGCGTCACGAGCCCAGCGGGCTCCGCGTGGCGTGTCCTTCGTTCCACCCAACCGCACGAGGAAGCCGCATGTCCACCAGTTGTTTTGATCGCGAAGACGAGACCTTCATCGTTCTCGTCAACGACGAAGAGCAGTACTCCATCTGGCCGCACTGGAAGGCCGTACCGAGTGGCTGGCGTGCCGTCGATGGCGTGAAGGGCGACAAGAAGACGGTGCTCGAATACGTCGAGAAGGCGTGGACCGACATGCGCCCGCTGACGCTGCGCAAGTGGATGGATGCGCAGGCCGCTGAGGCCGCGCAGCCGCTTGCTGCCAACCATTCGGCTGTCGCTGCCCAGTGATTCGACCCATGCGGCTGCCGCTTTTCGACCTGCTGATGCTGCCCTGCGCGGGTGCGAGCGCCACGATGTACCTGCGCTGGCGACGCCTGCTGCCGCAGTGGATCCGCCTGGTGCCCGTGGAGCTGCCCGGGCGCGGCGGGCGCATGGGTGAGCCCCATGCCGAAAACTTCTCCAGGCTGGTCGATCAACTCTGCGACGAGCAGGCGCAGGCCCTGCAAGGCCGCTATGTCCTGTTCGGCCACAGTATGGGAGGCCTGTTGGCCTATGGGATCGCGCAGCGACAGCGCGCGCTGTCCCGGCCTTTGCCGCAGGCCATGTTCGTATCGGCCAGTTCGGCGCCGTCGCGCCGTGATCCGGATCGCTTCGTCGGAAAAGACAACGACGCCGCGCTGATCGCCGATCTGCGCAAGCAGGGCGGCACGCCCGAGGAAGTGTTCAACAGCAACGAACTGCTGCGCCTCACGCTGGACACGCTGGGAGCGGACTATCGCGTGTGCGAAAGCTTTGCGTATGGGGCGAACGCGCCCTTGCCGCTGTCCCTGCATGTGCTGGCCGGGCGGCATGACGATATCGCGGCCGAACGCATGGAGGCCTGGCGGCATGAGACGGACGGCGCATTCACGCTCGACTGGTTCGATGGCGGCCACTTCTTCATTCGCCAGCACGAGCAGCAGGTGCTGGCCGTCGTGGTGCGCGAGCTGACGCGGCAGCTGTCGGGGGCAGGGCATGCCATTGCAGTGGCTGCCTGACACGTTGCCGGCCGGCATCACCGTGTTCCTGTTCGAGCTGGCCCTGGCGGCGCCACTGGCGCCCGCCGATGGGGTCGTGCTCGGCGGGACGGCATGAAGCCCCGCCACGAGTGAACCGATGGCCTGCCTTGTGTGGCGCATGCCGGCATAGCCCGGCCAGCCAGGAAATCCGATGACAACACACACCACCTCCAGCCAACCCTCCTTTGTTCACCCCAGCCACTTTGTCGAGCGGCTCGGGGACCTGATGGCCACCTGCCCCGACGACACGGCGCTGATCGTCGTGGCTGATCAAGGAGGCGAATCCGTCGAAACGGTGCTGTGCTATCGCGACTTCGGCCTGCGGGTGCGGGCGTTGGCGGCCGTGCTGCAGCAGCGGTTCGAGAAGGGCGCCCGCGTGCTAATCCTGCTCGACAACGACGAGCACTACGCGGTCAGCATGTTTGCCTGCTTCCATGCCGGCGTGGTCGCGGTACCGGTGTTCCCGCCGGAGTCGGCCCGGCCGCAGCACTTGGCACGGCTGGCCGGCATCGCCGCCGACGCGCAGGCGCGGGGCGTTCTCACGGCCCGTTCGCCGCAGGCCCTGGTTGGTGAAGCCGCGCGCCAGTTCGGGAATGCCTTGGTCATCGCCGTGGACGACGTCGATCCGCTTGCTGCGGCCGGCTGGCACGCGCACGAGCCCGCAGCGTCGGACGTGGCCTTCCTGCAGTACACCTCCGGTTCCACCTCGGCCCCCAAGGGCGTGATGGTGACGCACGGCAACCTGATGGCCAACGAGCGGGCCATTCACGAAGGGCTGGGCATCGGGTCGGCGGACAGGTTCGGCGTGTGGTCGCCGCTGTTCCACGACATGGGCCTGATCGGCGGCCTGCTGCAGCCCTTCTACAGCGGTATTCCGTGCGTGCTGGCTTCGCCACGCTACTTCCTCGAACGCCCGGTGCGCTGGCTGGAGATGATCTCGCGCTACCGCGTCACCATCAGCGGCGGGCCGGACTTTGCCTACCGGCTGTGCGTGGACCGCGTGAAGGACGCGCAGCTCGAAGGGCTGGACCTGTCGAGCTGGCGCGTGGCCTACACCGGCGCCGAGCCGGTGCGGCACGACACGATGGACGCGTTCATCGCGCGCTATGCCAGCGTCGGGTTCGACGCCGCCGCGGTCTACCCCTGCTACGGCTTGGCGGAAGCCACGCTGTTCGTCACCGGCGGGCGCCGCGGCAGCGGCATGGTGGTGAGCCGCTTCGATGGCGACGCGCTGGCCGCACGGCAAGTGGCCTGCGCCGCCGAAGGCGCTGCGCTGGTCGGTTGTGGCCGCGTGCCCTCGGGGCACGACGTGCGTATCGCCGATCCCGAAACCGGTGTGCCCGCCACGCCGCAGGCCATCGGCGAGATCTGGGCGGCCGGCCCCAGCATGGCGGCCGGCTACTGGAACCAGCCGGAGCAGACGGCACAGACCTTCGTCGAGCGCGACGCACAGCGTTGGCTGCGCACCGGCGACCTCGGCTTCGTGCACGGCGGCCAGCTCTTCGTGACCGGCCGGCTCAAGGACATGATCATCGTGCGCGGGCACAACCTGTACCCGCAGGACATCGAGCGCGTCGTCGAGGACGAGGTCGAGGCGGTGCGCAAGGGGCGGGTCACGGCCTTCTCGGTGGCGGGCGACGGTGGCGAGGGCATAGGCGTGGCCGCCGAGATTTCCCGCGGGCTGCAGAAGCTCGTCGTGCCCCAGGCCTTGGTCGATGCGATCAGCGCGGCGGTGAGCGCGCAGTGTGGCGAAGCTCCTCGCGCGGTGCTGCTGCTGAATCCGGGGGCGCTGCCCAAGACTTCGAGCGGCAAGCTGCAGCGCGCGGCCTGCCGCCAGGGCTGGGCCAGGCGCTCGCTGGACGCCTATGCGATCTTCGAGAACGGCCGCTTCGTGAGCGGCGGCGCAACGCAGGCCGTGATGGATGCCGTGCAGGATGACACTGCACAGGCCCTGGCCGCGCTGTGGTGCGAGGGGCTGAGCCCTGGCGCAGCGCGTCCCTACGCCGGCGATGCCCACTTCTTCGCAGCGGGCGGCAATTCGCTGGCCGCCGTCCAGCTGGCCGCGCACGTGTCGCAGCGCTGGTCCATCGAGTTTCCCGTGCGCATGGTGTTCGACCATCCGCGGCTGCAAGAGCAGGCGGAGGTGATCCGGCGCGGCGTGGCCCTGGGTGCACGGCCCTTGGTGCCCACCATTGCCGTGCTGCCGGCCGGGCGCCGCGCCGGCCCGTTGCCGCTGTCGGCCGCACAGCGGCGCCAATGGTTCCTGTGGCAGCTCGATCCGCAGGGCACGGCCTACCACGTGCACGGCGCCTTGCGCCTGGCCGGGGCGCTTGACGCGGCGGCCATGCAACTTGCGGTGCAAGGCCTGGCGCAGCGGCATGAGTCGTTGCGGACGGTCTTTCATGCGCGCCCCGACGGCGAGGTCGAGCAACTCGTGCTGCCGCAAGGCGCGCTCGACCTGCAATGGGTCGACCTGCGCGAGCTGGCCGGCGGCGAGCGCGAACCGCAGGCCATGGAGGTCGTGCGGTCGTTGCTGGCGCAGCCCTTCGACCTGACACGCGGGCCGCCGGTGCGGGCCACCCTCGTGCGCGTGGCCGACGAGGTGCACGTCCTGGCGCTGGTGACGCATCACATCGTGGCCGACGGCGCCTCGATGCAGGTCATCGTCGACGAGCTGCCGGCTTTGTATGCCGCCGCCCTGGCCGGCGAGGCGGCAACGCTGCCGCTAACGCTGCAGTACGCGGACTGTGCCGCGTGGCAGCACGAGCATCCGCAGACGGACGCGCGCGAGCAGCAGTTGGCCTACTGGCGCGAGCAACTGGGCGCCGCGCCGGGTGAGGCGCAGCCGGTGCTGGACCTGCCGACGGATCACCCGCGGCGGGCCGTGGCGCGCTATCGGGCGGCGCGTCATCGCCTGGAGGTGTCCGCCGGACTGGAGGCTAGGCTGCGGCAGCAGGCCCGGCGGCAGGGAGTGACGCTCTTCGCCGTGCTGCTGGCCGCATTCCAGGTGCTGCTGCACCGCGGCACCGGGCAGTGCGACATCCGGATCGGGGTGCCGGTGGCCAATCGTGACCGGCCAGAAAACCAGCGCGTGGTCGGCCTTTTCGTCAACACGGTGGTGCTGCGCAACGTGATCGACGGGCGCATGCCGCTGGCGCAGGTGCTGGCCCGGGCCGCGCAGGCCGCGTTCGGCGCCCAAGCGCATCAGGCCTTGCCTTTCGACCAGCTCGTCGAGGCGCTGCAGCCCGCCCGCAGCCTGAGCGTCAGTCCGATGTTCCAGGCGGTGTTCAATCACCTCGTGCAGGACTTCGGCGCTTTCGAGCGCGTGGCCGGCCTGCACGTCGACGACGTCGGCATGCCGGGCCCGGAGGCCCAGTTCGAGATCGTGCTCGAAGCCCGCGAGCGCGTGGGCGCGCCGCTGGCGCTGGACCTGGTCTATGCGGCCGAGCTCTTCGAGGCCGAGACGATGGCCCGTACTGCCGGCCACTACCTCGCGGTTCTCGAAGCGATGGCAGCCGACACGAACCGTGCCGTCGGCGACGTGGCCTTGCTTGGCGCACCGGAGCGGGCCGAGCTGCTGCGCTGGAGCGTCAACGGCCACCGCGAACCCGGCGATGCGCCGGTGCACCACGGCATCGCGCGGCAAGCCCTTCAGCGGCCCGACGCCGTGGCCCTGTTGTTCGGCGACGAGGTGCTGAGCTACGCGCAACTGGACCGCCGTGCCAACCGGCTGGCGCATCGCCTCCTGTCGCTCGGCGTGCGCCCTGAGGATCGCGTGGGCGTGGCGATGGTGCGCAGCGTCGAGCTGGTCGTGAGTGTGCTGGCCATTCTCAAGGCCGGCGCCGCCTACCTGCCGCTGGACCCGGAGTATCCGGCGGCTCGCCTGGCGCACATGGTGGACGACAGCGGCATCCGCCTGCTGCTCACCCACGGGCCTGCGCGCGGCTGCATCGCCGCGCGTGACGGGCTCGCCGTGCTGGAGGTCGACGCGATCGACCTGGAGGCCGGGCCCGCTTCCGATCCCGGTGTGCCGCTGCACGGCGACCAGCTCGCCTACGTGATCTACACCTCCGGCTCCACTGGGTTGCCCAAGGGCGTGGCCGTGCGGCATGAGGCCCTGCGCAGCTGCATGGCCTGGATGCAGCGGGCCTACCGCCTGACGCAGGACGACACGGTGCTGCACAAAGCGCCTTTCGGCTTCGACGTCTCGGTGTGGGAGATGTTCTGGCCGCTGACTGCCGGTGCGCGGCTGCTGGTGGCGCAGCCGGGCGACCACCGTGACCCGCAGCGGCTGGTGCAGCTGATCGAGCGGCACCAGGTCACCACGCTCAACTTCGTCCCGTCGATGCTGCAGGCCTTCCTGGCCCATCCGGGCATAGAGACCCGCACGCGGCTGCGCTACGTGATTTGCGGCGGCGAGGCGATGCCGGCGCCGGTGCAGGCCGAGGCGCTGCAGCGCCTGCGCGGTGCGTCGCTGCAGAACCTGTACGGTCCTACCGAAACCACCATTCACGTCACGCAGTGGACCTGCCGCGACGACGGCCACAGCCTGGTGCCCATCGGACGCCCCATCAGCGACACCCAGGCCTGGGTGCTCGATGCCGAGCTCAACCAGGTGCCACGCGGCGTCGCCGGCGAGCTTTATCTCGGCGGGGTGAGCCTGGCCCGCGGCTACTTGAGCCGGGCCGCCCTCACGGCCGGACGTTTCATTGCCGATCCCTTCGGCCAGGGCGGGCGGCTCTACCGCACCGGCGATCTGGTGCGGTGGAACACCGAGGGTCAGATCGAGTACCTGGGTCGTATCGACCACCAGGTGAAGCTTCGCGGCCTGCGTATCGAATTGGGCGAAATCGAGGCCGCGCTGCTGGCGCAGCCCGCGATCCGGGAAGCGGTCGTTGTCGCGCAGGACGGACCCGGCGGTCCCACGCTGGTGGCTTATGTGGCGGCCCACCCCGGCCACTTGCCCGACCCTGCCGTGCTGCGTGAGCGCCTGGGCCCGGTGCTGCCCGACTTCATGGTGCCGCGCGCGGTGGTCGTGCTCGATGCGCTGCCGCTCAGCGCCAACGGCAAGGTCGACCGCGCGGCGCTGCCCGCGGCCGCGGCGCCTGTGCGGGCGCAACGCCACGAGGTGGCGCAGGGCGGTGTGGCGCAGGCGCTGGCGGCCCTTTGGTCCGAGGTGCTGCAAGTGGCCGATGTCGGCCTGCACGACAACTTCTTCGATCTCGGCGGCCACTCGCTGCTGCTGATCCGCGTTCACCGGCTGCTGGAAGAGCGGCTGCGGATCGTGGTGCCGCTGCTGCAGCTCTTCAAGCATCCCACCGTCGGATCGCTGGCGCAGGCGATAGAGCAGGGCGGCAGCCCGGCCGACGCTGGCGGCACAGCCGCCGTCGATGCGCAGGCGCTGCGCAAACGAACCGCGATGCTCCAACGCCGCAAGGCGGCAGAGAGGGTTGACTGATGTCCATGGCCGAAACGAACCCCGCCTTCACCGGCCTCGAAATCGCCATCGTCGGCATGGCCGGCCGCTTTCCCGGTGCCGACGACGTCGATACCTTCTGGCGCCACATCCGCGACGGCGTCGAGTCGATCCAGCACTACGACGACGCGGCGCTGCAGGCGCGGGGCGTCCCGGCGGCGGTGCTGGGCGATCCCGACTACGTCAAGGCCGGCGCGCCCTTGCAGGGCGTCGATGGCTTCGATGCCGCCTTCTTCGGCTACACGCCGCGCGAGGCCGAGACGCTCGATCCGCAGCAGCGCGTGTTCCTTGAGTGCGCCTGGGCGTCGCTGGAGGATGCCGGCTGCGATCCCGCGCGCTGGCCGGGCAGGATAGGCGTCTATGCCGGCGAGGGGGCCAACCTCTACCTGCTGTGCCACCTGTTGCCGGCGTTCGATCTCGGCGCCCACAGCGGCATCGCCGAGCTGCTGGCCCTGATGAGCGGCAACGCCGGCGGCTCGCTGTGCACCCGCGTGGCCTACAAGCTCAACCTGCGCGGCCCCGCGGTGAGCGTGCAGACGGCCTGCTCCACGTCGCTCACCGCGGTGCACACGGCCTGCCAGGCCTTGCTGTCCCACGATTGCGACATGGCGCTGGCCGGCGGTGTGTGGCTCAACCTGCTGCAGGACGGCGGCTACCGCCACCAGGCCGGAGCGATCCTGTCGGCCGACGGGCATTGCCGGGCGTTCGACGCCGATGCGACCGGCACGGTGATCGGCAGCGGTGCCGGCGTGGTGGTGCTCAAGCGGCTCGACGAGGCGCTGCGCGATGGCGACACGGTGCACGCCGTGATCAAGGGCAGCGCGGCCAACAACGACGGCGCGGCCAAGGTCGGTTTCACCGCTCCCAGCGTGGACGGGCAGGCCGAAGTGATCCGCGCCGCGCTGCAGGTCGCGGGGATCTCGGCCGACACCATCGGCTACGTCGAGGCCCATGGCACCGGCACCACGCTCGGCGACCCGATCGAGATCGCCGCGCTGACGCAGGCCTTCCGGGGCGACACCGCGCGACGCGGCTACTGCGCCGTCGGCTCGGTGAAGACCAATGTCGGCCACCTCGATGCCGCGGCCGGCGTGGCCGGCCTGATCAAGGCCGCCATGGCGCTCAAGCATCGCGTGCTGCCCGCGAGCCTGCATTTCCGCCGGCCCAACCCGCAGATCGATTTCGCGGGCAGTCCCTTCTACGTCAACACCGTGTCCAAGCCCTGGCCCGCTGATGCGGTGCCGCGCCGTGCGGGCGTGAGCTCGTTCGGCATAGGTGGTACCAACGTGCACGTCGTGCTCGAAGAGGCGCCGGCGGCACGCCGCGGCGAGGGCGGCAGGGGATGGCAGGTGCTGCCCCTTTCGGCGCAGAACGCCTGCGCGCTGCAGCAGGCCGCGGCGCAGTTGGCCGATCACCTCGAAGCCGGGACCGACGCCGCGCTGGCCGACGTCGCGCAGACCCTGCAGAACGGGCGGCGCGCGTTTCCGGTGCGCGGCGTGGTGGTGGCCGACGACGTGGCACTGGCCGTGCAGGCGCTGCGCGCGCACGGCAGCGGCTTCGGCGCGGCGCTGCGCGTGCCGGCCAGCGCACCAGAGGTCGCCTTCCTGTTTCCGGGCGGCGGCACGCAGCACGCCAACATGGGCCTGGCGCTGTACCGCGACCATCCCGTCTTCCGCGAGGAAGTCGACCGCTGCTGCGAGGCACTGGCCGGCACCATGGGCATGGACCTGCGCGCGCTGCTGTATCCCGCGTCGCAAGGGGAGGCCGAGGCCGACGCGCGGCTGGCGCGCATCGAGTACACGCAGCCCCTGCTGTTCATCGTCGAATACGCGATGGCGCGGCTGTGGATGTCGCGCGGCATCCGGCCCGCGATGATGCTGGGCCACAGCCTGGGCGAGTACGTCGCGGCCTGCCTCGCGGGCGTATTCCGTCTTGAGGACGCGCTGCGCATCGTGGCCGAGCGTGGCCGCCTGATGCAATCGATGCAGTCCGGCGCCATGACCGCGGTCACGCTGTCCGAAACCGAGCTGCAGCCCCTGCTGGCCACCACGGGCTGCGACATCGCCGCCGTCAACGGCGAGCGGCTGTGCGTGCTGGCTGGGCCGACGGCCGCCATCGAGGCCGCCGAGCGGCAACTGGGCGACCAGGGGCTTCTGCCGCGCAGGCTGCTGGTGTCGATAGCTTCGCACTCGGCCATGACCGACGAGATCGTCGCCGAGCTGCAGAAGGTGGTGGCGAGCGTGCCGCGCCAGGCGCCGCGGATGCCGTTCATCTCCAACGTGACCGGGCGGCCGATCACCGCGCAGGAGGCCACCGATCCGGCCTACTGGGGCCGCCACCTTCGCGGCACGGTGCGCTTTGCGGACGGCCTCGCCCATCTGCTGGACACGGCGGGCCGCGTGCTGCTCGAAGTGGGGCCGGGCGAGACGCTGGCCGGCCTGGCGCGCCAGCACCCGCTGGCCGCATCCGCCGTGGGCATCTTGTCGAGCCAGGCGCATCCACAGCAGCGCATGCACAACGAGCGCCACATGGCCGCCACGCTGGGCGCACTGTGGTGCGCGGGCGTGGCGGTGGACTGGGACGCCTGCCACCTCGGCCGCAAGGCGCGCCGCGTGCCGCTGCCGAGCTACCCCTTCCAGCGCCAGTCCTATTGGAAGGACGCCGTGCCTGCGCCAGGCACCGGCGGGGCGGACGGCCCGTTCTACGTGCCCGTGTGGAAGCGCGCCTGTCCGGTCGAGACGGTAGGGGCCATTGCGCCCGCAAGCGGCTGCACGCTGGTGATAGGCAACGCGGACGATTTCGCCATCGCGCTGGCCGACCACCTGCAGCGGCAGTGGCCCCGCCATCCGGTGGTGCGCGTCGATCTTGCCCAGGCCTTCGCGCAGCTCGGCCCTTGCCATTACGCGGTACAGGCCGGGGCGCGTGCCGACCATGAAGCGGTGCTGCGCCAGGTGCAGGCCGACTTCGGACCCATTGCCGGCATCCACCATCTCGGCGGCGTCGATGCCGAGCTGCCGGCTGACCGGGACGCCGTGCTGGAGCGCAGCTTCTTCAGCCTGCTGGCGCTGGCGCAGGCGCTGGAAGCCACCGGGCTGGGCGGCGAGCGCAAGCTGCCGATGCAGGTGGTGGTCAACCAGGCGGAGGACGTTTGCGGCACCGAGGCGCTGTGTCCCGAGAAGGCCACGGTGTTCAGCCTGTGCAAGGTCATCGGCCAGGAATATCCGCACCTCGATTGCCGCATGGCCGACGTGGTGCTGCCCGCCGCCGGTGATGATGCACAGTCGTGGTTGCTGGAGCAACTGGCTGCGGGCATGCCTGGCGGCCGCGGCGAAATGCGCATCGCCTACCGCGGCCCGCATCGCTGGACGCGCGGCTACGAAGCGCTGGCCGCATCCGGTGCCGGGGCGAACGGCGCGCGGCAGCGGCTTCGCCGGCAGGGCGTCTACCTCATCACCGGCGGCCTCGGCGGCGTGGGGTTGGCGGTCGCGCGCCATCTGGCCCAAGCGTGGCAAGCCCGGTTGGTGCTGCTCGGCCGCTCGGCGCTGCCCGCACGCAGCGACTGGGAACGCCTGGCCGCCGATGCGCACCAGCCGCAGGCGCTGCGCCGCAAGCTGCAGCAGTTGCTCGAAATCGAAACCCTGGGCGGCGAGGTGCTGGCGCTGTCGGCCGACGTGGCCGATGCGGCGCAAATGCATGCCGTGGCCGCGCAGGCGCGTGCGCGCTTCGGTGCGGTGCAGGGCGTGATCCATGCGGCCGGCCACGCCCACAGCGGCATGATCGGTCAGCGCACCCGCGCCATGGTCGACGCGGTGTTCGCGCCCAAGCTGCAAGGCACGCGGGTCCTGCTCGACGTGCTGCGCGACGAGCCGCTCGATTTCGTGCTGCTGTGCTCGTCCATCTCCAGCATGGCCGGCGGCCTGGGCATGAGCGACTACGCCGCTGCCAATGCCTATCTCGATGTGGTGGCCGCGCTCTGGCAACGCAGCGCGCGGTATCCCGTCATGTCGGTCAACTGGGACGCCTGGCGCGATCTGGGCATGGCCGCCGGCCGGGTGCTGCCCGAGGGCATAGGCATGGACGGCCCGCAAGGCGCGCGCGCACTGGAGCGCATCGTCAACGGGCCGGCGTTCGCGCAGGTCGTGATCTCGACCACCGACCTGGAGCAGCGCCTGGGCGAGCTCGACAACGGCATGCTGGCCCTGGTCGAAACCGGCGGCCCGTCCGTCCAGGGCAAGCGCCGCAACCATCCGCGGCCCGCGCTGTCGAGCGCCTACGTCGCGCCCGCGGGCGACCTGGAAAGCGGGCTGGCCGACCTCTGGCAGGACATGCTCGGCATCGCCACCGTGGGCGTCGACGACAACCTGTTCGAGCTCGGCGGCGATTCGCTGCTCGCCATCCAGATCCTCGCCCGCGCCCGCAAGGCATACGAGGTCGAGCTGCATCCGGCCGCCTTCTTCAAGGCGCCCACCCTCCGCGGCCTCGCGCTGCTGGTGGAGACGCGGCTGATCGAAGAGATCGAGAACGCCGCCTAGGCCCAGCCACTCCGTCCGCCTCCGCTTCCGCATTGCGGCGCGCCCGCTGCGGCGCTCCCCTGCACGCCACTGTCCGAAAAGCATGTCCAACCTCCAAGACCTCTCCGCGCGCCGTGCCAACCTCACGCAGGAGCAGCGCGCGGCGCTGAAGGCACGCCTGCGCGGCGCGCCGGCCACGCGCCAGGCACCGGCCCAAGGTGCGATGGCGCCACGGCCCGCGAGCGATCGGGCTCCGCTGTCGTCCGCGCAGCAGCGGCAGTGGTTCCTGTGGAAACTCGATCCGTCGCGCACCGCCTACCACCTGAGCGGCGGCCTCACGCTCACCGGTCAGCTCGACACCAAGGCGCTGCGCGCCGGCGTGCAGGCGCTGGTCGAACGGCATGAAGCGCTGCGCACGGTCTTTCGCGAGGAAGGTGACGGCGAGGTCCAGCAGCTCGTGATGGCGGCCGGCGAGTTCGCCCTGCCCGTTGTCGATCTGGGCCGCCTCGACCAGGCGGCGCGCGACGAGGCCGTGCGGGCGCAGGTGCTGAAGCTGCGCACCGAGCCCTTCGACCTGCTGCGTGGTCCGCTGATGCGCATGGTGCTGCTGCGCACCGGCGAGCAGCAGCACCTGCTGCTGGTGGTGATGCACCACATCGTGTCGGACGGGTGGTCGGTGCAGCTCATCCTCGACGAGCTCGCGCTGCAATACGCGGCACGCGTCAGGGGGCTGTTGCCGGCCCATCCCGAGCTGCCGGTCCAGTATGCGGACTACGCGCTCTGGCAGAACCGCTGGCTCGACGAGGACGGCGAGGGCCGGCGCCAGCTCGAATGGTGGTGCGCGCAACTCGGCACCGAGCACCCCGTGGTCGCGCTGCAGACGGATCATCCCCGCAGTGCCAGCGGGCGCTATCGCGCCGGGCATCACGCCTTCATGTTGCCGGGCGACGTGGTGCGGCGGCTGCGCCAGCAGGCGCAAGCCGGCGGGGCGACCCTGTTCATGGCGCTGCTGGCCGCCTTCAACGCGCTGCTGTTCCGCCACTCGGCGCAGACGGATCTGCGCGTGGGCGTGCCCATCGCCAACCGCCACCGCGCGGAAACCGTGGGCATCGTCGGCTTCTTCGTCAACACGCAGGTGCTGCGCACGCGGATCGATGCGCGCATGACCTTGGGCGAACTGCTGGAGCGGACACGGGACACCGCCATCGACGCGCAGACGCACCAGGACTTGCCGTTCGAGCGGCTCGTGAGCGCCCTGCGGCCTGAGCGCAGCCTGAGCGCCACGCCGCTGTTCCAGGTGATGTTCAACCACGTGCGGCGCGACCACCGCTCGCTTGCCCAGTGGCCGGGCGTGGCGGTCGAGCGCCTGGACTTCCAGGAGGACGACGCGCAATTCGAGATGACGCTGCAGACGCTGGAGATGGAAGACGGCAGCGTCCAGGCCACGCTGCTGCATGCGGTGGAGCTGTTCGATGCGCAAGCCATCGAGCGCATGGCGGGGCATTACGTGGCGGTGCTGCGGGCCCTGGCGGACCAGCCCGGCCAGGCGGTCGGCGACATCGAGCTGATCGGCGCCGACGAGCGCGCGCGGCTGGCCGCGTTGAGCGCCAACACGCGGCGCCATGCCGGGGCGGCGGCGGTGCACCGGCAGATCGAGGGCCATGCGCGGCGCACGCCCGCGGCGCCGGCGCTGGTCTTCGGCGAGGCGACGCTGGGCTACGGCGAGCTCAACGCGCGGGCCAACCGGCTGGCGCACCGGCTCATGGCGCTGGGCGTGAGGCCTGAGCAGCGCGTGGGCATCGCGGCGCAGCGCTCGGTGGAGATGCTGGTGGGCATCCTGGCGGTGCTCAAGGCCGGGGGCGCCTACGTGCCGCTGGACCCGGAGTACCCGCGCGAGCGGCTGGGCTACATGGTGCAGGACAGCGGCATCGCGCTGCTGCTGGTGGACAGCGCCCTGCGCGAGCGCGTGCCCGTGGCGCCGGGGCTGCCCGTGCTGGAGCTCGACACCGAGGACGTCAGTGCGCAGCCGGCCCGCGACCCGGACGTGCCGGTGCACGGCGAGCAGTTGGCCTACGTGATCTACACCTCGGGCTCCACGGGGCGGCCCAAGGGGGCGGCGGTGCGCCACGCGGCGCTGTCGAGCTGCATGGCGTGGATGCAGGAGCGCTACGGGCTGACCGAAGCCGACACGGTGCTGCACAAGGCGCCGTTCGGCTTCGACGTGTCGGTGTGGGAGATGTTCTGGCCGCTGACGACGGGGGTGAAGCTCGTGATGGCGCAGCCCGGCGACCAGCGCGACCCCGAGCGGCTGGTGCAGCTGATCCAGCGCCACGAGGTCACGACGCTGAACTTCGTGCCCTCGATGCTGCAGGCGTTCCTGGCGCACGAGGGGATAGAGGGGCGCACGCGGCTGCGCTACATCATCTGCGGCGGGGAGGCGATGCCCGCAGCCACGCAGCGCGAGGCGCTGCGGCGGCTCGAAGGCGCGTCGCTGCAGAACCTGTACGGGCCCACCGAGGCGACGATCCACGTCACGCAGTGGAGCTGCCGCGACGACGGCAGCAGCCAGGTGCCCATTGGGCGGCCCATCAGCGACACGAGCGCGTGGGTGCTGGACGCGCAGCTCAACGCGGTGCCGCTGGGCGTGGCGGGCGAGCTGTACCTGGGCGGGATACAGCTGGCGCGGGGCTACCTGCACCGTCCAGGGCTGACGGCAGAGCGCTTCGTGGCCACGGCGGGCGGGCAGCGGCTGTACCGCACGGGCGACCTGGTGCGCTGGAGTGCTGAGGGTCAGTTGGAGTACCTGGGGCGCATCGACCACCAGGTGAAGGTGCGGGGCCTGCGCATCGAGTTGGGGGAGATCGAGGCGCAGTTGCTGGCGCAACCCGAGGTGAGGGAGGCGGTGGTGGTGGCCAGCGAGGGCCCTGGCGGCACGAGGCTGGTGGGCCACGTGTCGGCGCAGCCGGGCCAGGTCATCGACAGTGCGGCGCTGCGCGAGCGGCTGGGCGCGACGTTGCCCGACTACATGGTGCCCGGGGCGCTGGTGGTGCTGGAGGCGCTGCCGCTGAACGCCAACGGCAAGGTGGACCGCAAGGCGCTGCCGCAGGCGGCGTTCACGAGCGAGCGGGCCTACGAGGCGCCTGAAGGGGAAGTGGAGCAGCGGCTTGCGGCGATCTGGGTCGAGGTGCTGGGCGTGGCGCGCGTGGGCCGGCAGGACAACTTCTTCGAGCTGGGCGGCGACTCCATCCTGAGCCTGAAGGTGGTGGCGCGCGCCCACAAGGCAGGCTTGCGCGCCAGCGCCCGCCAGATGCTGGAATACCAGACCCTCTCCCGGTTGGCGCGGGCCGTGACGTTGGGCGACGCGCCGCAGGCGCCGGCCATCTCCGTGCTCACGCCCGCACAGCGCGCGGGCGGGCTGGCCCTTTCGCATGCCCAGTTGCGCCAGTGGTTCCTGTGGCAGATGGACCCGCAGAGCACGGCGTACCACATCAGCGGCGCTCTCATGCTGCACGGCGAGCTGGACGTGGCGGCCGTGCAGGCCGGCTTCGTGGCGCTGGTGCGGCGCCACGAGTCGCTGCGCACGGTGTTCCGTGCCGACGCGGACGGGTTGGCCCGGCAGGTCATTCGCGAGAGCGCCGACCTCGACTTCCGCCTGGTCGACCTGGAGCGCTTCGCCGCGGGCGAGCGCGAATTGCGGGCGCGGGAAGCGGCGCAGGGCGTGAGCGGCACGGCGTTCGACCTGGGCGAAGGTCCGCTGCTGCGCGTGGGGCTGATCCGGCTGTCGCCGCGGGAGCACCTGCTGGTGGTGGTGATGCACCACATCGTCTCGGACGGGTGGTCGATGCAGATCCTCGTGCAGGAGTTCGTGGCGCAGTACCGGGCGCATGGACGGGGCGAGGCCGCGCCGTTGCAGCCGCTGCCGGTCCAGTACGCGGACTATGCGGTGTGGCAGCGCCGCTGGTTGGAGGCCGGGGAGGCGCAGCGGCAGCTCGCGTACTGGACGGCGCACCTGGGCGCCGAGCACCCGGTGCTGCAACTGCCCACCGACCATGCCAGGCGTGCCGACGGGCGCTACAGCGCCGCGCGGCATGGCTTCGAGCTGCCGGCCGAGCTGGCCGGGCGCCTGCGCCGCCGGGTGCAGGGCCAGGGCGCCACGCTGTTCACGGCATTGCTCGCCGGCTTCCAGGTGCTGCTGGGCCGGTACACGGGGCAGCAGGACATCCGCGTGGGCGTGCCCATCGCCAACCGCCATCGCGTGGAAACCGAGGGCGTGGTGGGCTTCTTCGTGAACACGCAGGTGCTTCGCGCCGTGGTGGGCAACAGCGACACCCTGGAGCAGGTGCTGCGGCGCACGCAGGACGCGGCGCGTGATGCGCAGGCGTACCAGGACTTGCCGTTCGAACAGCTCGTCGACGCCCTGCAGCCCGCGCGCAGCCTGGGCACCCATCCGTTGTTCCAGGTCGCGTTCAACCACCAGCGTGGCGACCTGAAGGCGCTGGAGCAACTGCCCGGCCTGACGCTGCGCGAGGTCGACCTCGGCGCGCAGGCGGCGCAGTTCGAGCTGACGCTGGACACGAGCGAAAGCCTGGACGGGCGGCTGGCGTGCAGCTTCGCCTACGCGGCGGAGCTGTTCGACGCCTCGACCATTGCGCGCATGGCCGGGCATTACGTGGCGGTGCTGCGCGCGCTGGCGGAGCAGCCCGCGCAGGCGGTGGGCGACGTGGTGCTGCCGGGCGAGGCCGAGCGGGCGCAACTGGCGGCATGGAGCCGATGCCGGCCGATGGCCCGCGGCGAGGCGCCGGTGCACGCGCTGGTCGAGCGGCATGCGGGCGCGAACCCGGATGCCGTGGCGCTGGTCTTCGGCGACCAGTGCCTGCGCTACGGCGAGCTCAACGCGCGAGCCAACCGGCTGGCGCACCGCCTGATCGCGCTGGGCGTGCGCCCGGAAACGAAGGTGGGCCTCGCCGTGGAGCGCTCCATCGAGATGGTGGTGGGCATCCTGGCGATCCTGAAGGCCGGTGGCGCCTATGTGCCGCTGGACCCGGCCTACCCGGCCGACCGCCTGGCCTACATGGTGGCCGACAGTGGCATCTCGCTGCTGCTGACGCAGCGCCCGGTGCGGGCGCAGGTGCCGGTGGTGGCGCCGCTGCAGGTGCTGGAGCTCGACGCCCTGGACCTGGCGAGCGAGCCCGACGCCGACCCCCGCGTGCCGGTGCATGCCGAGCATCTGGCCTACGTGATCTACACCTCCGGCTCCACGGGCCTGCCCAAGGGCGCGCAGCTGTGCCACCGCAACGTCACCCGGCTGCTGGAGGCGACCGAGCCGTGGTTCGGCTTCGGCGCGCAGGACACGTGGACCCTTTTCCATTCCTACGCCTTCGACTTCTCGGTGTGGGAGATCTTCGGGGCGCTGTGCACCGGGGGCCGGCTGGTGATCGTGCCGTTCTGGGTGAGCCGCTCGCCCGCGGATTTCCTGCAGCTGCTGCGAGAGCAACGGGTGACGGTGCTCAACCAGACCCCCTCGGCCTTCGGACAGCTCGCCAGCCTGGAGCAGGCGTACGACGACGCCGCCGAGCCGCTGGCGCTGCGCCTGGTGATCTTCGGCGGCGAGGCGCTGGAGCCGCAGCGGCTGCGCCGCTGGATCGAGCACCACGGCGAGGCGTGTCCGCAACTGGTCAACATGTACGGCATCACCGAGACCACGGTGCACGTGACCTACCGGCGCATCACCGCGGCGGACCTGGCGCAGCAGCGCAGCCCGGTGGGCGTGGCCATCCCGGACCTGGGGCTGCAGGTGCTCGATGCGCGGTTGAGCCCGGTGCCCATTGGCGTGGCCGGGGAGCTGTACGTCGCGGGGCAGGGGCTGGCGCGGGGCTACCTCCGCCGCGCGGGCCTGACGGCCGAACGATTCATTGCCACGGCGGGCGGGGAGCGGCTGTACCGCACGGGCGACCTGGTGCGCTGGAGTGCTGAAGGGCAGTTGGAATACCTGGGGCGCATCGACCACCAGGTGAAGGTGCGGGGTTTCCGTATCGAGCTGGGGGAGATCGAGGCGCAGTTGCTGTCGCAGCCCGAGTTGCGGGAGGCGGTGGTGGTGGCCGGCGAGGGGCCGGGCGGCACGCGGCTGGTGGGCTACGTGTCGCCCCAGCCGGGCCGGGCCATCGACGGCGCTGCGCTGCGCGAGCGGCTGGGCGCGGCCTTGCCCGACTACATGGTGCCCGGCGTGCTGGTGGTGCTGGAGGCGCTGCCGCTGAACGCCAACGGCAAGGTGGACCGCAAGGCGCTGCCGCAGGCGGAATTCACGAGCGAGCGGGCCTACGAGGCGCCCGCGGGCGAGGCCGAGCGGCAACTGGCAGCCGTTTGGGCCGAGGTGCTCGACGTGGCGCGCGTGGGGCGCAACGACAACTTCTTCGAGCTTGGCGGGGACTCCATCCTGAGCCTGAAAGTGGTGGCACAGGCGGGCCGGGCCGGACTGCATTTCAGCCCCAGGGAGCTGTTCCAGCACCAGACGCTGCAGGCCCTGGCGGCCCATGCGGCCGACCCTGCACGGCTTGCCGGGCAGCAGCAGGCGCCCATGGCGGCCCTGCCGCGCGAGGCCGGCACCGCCGCTTCCGTCTTCCCGCTGTCGCACGCCCAGCAGCGCCTGTGGTTCCTGTGGCAGCTCGACCCCGGCAGCTCCGCCCATCACGTGCCCGGTGCGCTGCGCCTGCATGGCGCGCTCGACGGCGCGGCCGTGCACGCAAGCTTCGAGGCGCTCGTGGAACGCCACGAATCCCTGCGCACCGTGTTCCGAGGCCATGCCGCCGGACAGGGCGAGCAGCACGTCCTGCTCCGCATGGCGCTGGACATGCCCCTGTTCGACCTTGGCACGACAGCACCGGCCCTTCGCGAGCAGGCGGCCCAGGCCATCGCGCGCGAGCTCGTGCAGGCGCCCTTCGACCTGGCGGCCGGCCCCCTGTTGCGCGTGGGCCTGATCCGCCTGAGCGGGGAGCACGAGCCGCAGGTGCACGTGCTCGTGCTCGTCATGCACCACATCGTTTCCGACGACTGGTCGATGAAGGTCCTCATCGACGAGTTCGTGGCGCACTACCGCCAGCACACGCTCGGCGAATCCCGCCGCATGCCGCCGCTTCCCGTCCAGTACGCCGACTACGCCGCCTGGCAGCGCCGCTGGCTCGAAGCCGGCGAACGGGAGCGCCAACTGGCCTACTGGAAGGGCCAGCTCGGCGACCAGCACCCGGTGCTGCAACTGTCCACGGACCACCCGCGCCCGGCCGTGCCCGCCTACACCACGGCACGCCATGCCGCCGTGCTCGAACCGCAACTGGCCCAGGCCCTGCGGCGCTGCGCGCAGGCGCGGGGCTGCACGCTGTTCATGGCGCTGCTCGCGGGCTTCCAGGTGCTGCTGCACCGCTACACGGGGCAGGAGGACATCCGCGTGGGCGTGCCGGTGGCCAACCGCGACCGGGCCGAGACGGCGGGGCTGGTCGGCTTCTTCGTGAACACCCAAGTGCTGCGCGGCCGGCTCCAGGGCCGCCAAACCCTGGGCGCTGTGCTCGACCAAGCGCGCGAGGCCGCGCTGCAGGCGCAGGCGCACCAGGACTTGCCTTTCGAGCAACTGGTGGAAGCGCTGCAGCCGGAGCGCAGCCTGCGCCATGCGCCGCTGTTCCAGGTGCTCATGAACCACCTGCGCAGCAGCACCGAGCCGCTGGCGCGGTTGCCGGGGCTGACGCTGGAGGATTTCCCGCTCGGCGGCCAGGCGGCGCAGTTCGAGCTGACGCTGCACACGACGGAAGATGCGCAGGGCCGGCTCGGCGTGGCGTTCGTCTATGCGCAGGAGCTGTTCGATGCGCAGACCATCGAGCGGATGGCCGGCCACTACGTCGCCGTGCTGCGGGCGCTGGCCGAAGCGCCTGCACGGCATATCGACGAGGTTGGGCTGCTGAGCGAGCAGGAAGCGCAGCAACTGGCCCACTGGGGCGTGAATACGCCGTGGGACCCGGGCGCACAGGACTTCGTCCACCGGCGGTTCGAGCACCACGCGCGGGCGCGGCCCGCCGCGCCCGCGGTGATCGCGGGCGATAGCACGCTGAGCTATGGCGAGCTCAACCGCCGGGCCAACCGCCTGGCGCACCGCCTCGCGAAGCTGGGCGTGGGCCCGGAGAAGCGCGTCGGGATCGCGATGGAGCGCTCCGTGGACGTGGTGGTGGCACTGCTGGGCGTGCTCAAGGCCGGCGGTGCCTACGTACCGATGGACCCGGACTACCCGGCGCAGCGGCTGGCCCACATGCTGCGCGACAGCGGCATCGAGCTGCTGCTGACGCAAAGCCACCTGGCGTCGGCGCTGCCGGCCGGCGGGCCGCTGCGGGTGATGGCGCTGGACACGCTGCCGCTTGACGCCGGGCCGGCGCACGATCCCCAGCCCGCGCTGCACGCGGGGAACATCGCCTACGTGATCTACACGTCGGGCTCCACCGGCCAGCCCAAGGGCGTGGCGGTGGCGCACGGACCGATTGCCATGCAGATCCGCGCCGTCACCGAGGCCACCGCGATGGACGCCAGCGACCGCGAGATGGCGCTGTTCTCGATCGCCTTCGATGCGGCCCAGGAGCGCTTCCTGGCGCCGCTGGCCACGGGTGCCGCCATGGTGCTGTGCGATGCCAGCCGCAGGACCGTGGCCGAGGTGCTGCAGGAGATGCGGGCGCAGCGGGTCAGCTCCGTCATCATGCCGACGGCCTACATGGGCGCCGTCGTGCAGAGCCTGGCGGCCACGAACGAGAGCCTGGCGCTTCGCCTGTGCATGGTCGGCGGCGAAGGGTGGCCCAGGGAGACCATCGCCCTCGCCCGCGAGCGGCTGCGCGCCCAGATCCTGGTGAACGCCTATGGGCCGACGGAAGCGGTGGTCGGCCCCACGACATGGCGGGTCACGCACAGCCGCAGCCATTACGCGCCGATTGGCCGCCCGGCCGGCGACCGTTGCGCGCTGGTGCTGGATGCGGCGCTCAACGCCGTGCCGGTGGGCGTGCCCGGAGAGCTGTACCTGGGCGGCATGGGCCTGGCGCGCGGCTACCTCGACCGCGCGGGGCTGACGGCGGAGCGCTTCGTCGCCGCGGACAAGGGCCAGCGGCTGTACCGCACCGGGGACCTCGTGCGCTGGAACCGTGAAGGCCAGCTGGAATACCTGGGGCGCATCGACCACCAGGTGAAGGTGCGGGGCTTCCGCATCGAGCTGGGCGAGATCGAGGCAAAGCTGCTGGCGCAACCCGAGGTCCGGGAAGCGGTGGTGGTCGCCAGGGAGGGCGGCACCGGCACGCGGCTGGTGGCTTACGTCAGCGCGCACGCGGGCCATTCGATGGACGCCGCCGCCCTGCGCGAGCGCTTGGGCGCCTCGCTGCCGGACTACATGGTGCCCGGTGCGTTCATGGTGCTGGACGCGCTGCCGCTCAATGGCAACGGCAAGGTGGACCGCGACGCGCTGCCCGCACCGGCGCCCTTGGGCGACCGGGCCCATGAAGCCCCCGAGGGCGAGGTGGCGCAGCAGGTGGCGGCCCTGTGGTCCGAGCTGCTCGGCGTGGAGCGCGTCGGCCGCCACGACAACTTCTTCGAGCTCGGCGGCCACTCGCTGCTGGCGCTGAACCTGCTGGAGCGGCTGCGCGGCCAGGGCTGGTCGGTGCAGGTGCGCACGCTGTTCGAGCATCCGCAACTGCAGGCCTTTGCCCGGGCGCTGGTGCAGTCGCAGGACGCGGCCCGCGCCGAGGTGGCCGTGCCGGTCAACGGCATTCCCGAAGGGTGCCGGGCCATCGAGCCGCACATGCTCACGCTGGCCGATCTGGACCGCGAGCAGATCTGCACCATAGAGGCGGCGGTGGCGGGAGGCGCGGCCAATATCCAGGACATCTATCCGCTCGCCCCGCTGCAGGAGGGCATCCTGTTCCACCACCTGCTGCAGGCCGAGGGCGACGCCTATGTCACGCCGCACCTGCTGAGCTTCGACAGCCGAGGCCGCCTGGAGCAGTTCGTCGCCAGCTTCAACCAGGTGATCGCACGCCACGACATCCTGCGCACCGTGGTGCTGTGGGAGGGGCTGGCGGAGGCGGTGCAGGTCGTGCTGCGCGAGGCCCCGCTGCGGCTGCAGTGGCTGCACGAGGAGCAGGGCCAGGTTCAGGGCGATGCCGAGGCCGCTGCGGACGTCGAGCAGCGCCTGGCCGCGCACGTGAACCCCGCGCGTTACCGCATCGACGTGCGCCAAGCACCGATGATCCGCGCCGTCGCGGCGCACGATCCCGCGCGGGCGCGCTGGCTGCTGCAGTTGCCGTGCCATCACATGGTGGTGGACCACACCACCCTGGAGCTGCTGGTGCGCGAGATCGCGCTGCTCCAGCAGGGCCGCCAGGCCGAGCTGCCCGCGCCGGTGCCTTTCCGCCGCTACGTGGCGCAGGCCCGCCTGGGCATGAGCCAGGCCGAGCATGAGGCCTTCTTCCGCCGGTTGCTGGGCGACGTGGACGAGCCCACGGCGCCGTTCGGCCTGCTGGACGTGCAGGGCGACGGCACGCGCATCGCCGAGGCGCGCCAGGCGCTGGACGAGCAGCTGGCCCGCCGCATCCGCCAGCAGGCGCAGCGCCACGGCGTGAGCCCGGCCACGCTGTTCCACCTGGCGTGGGCGCTGGTGCTGGGCCAGGCCACGGGCAAGGACGACGTGGTGTTCGGCACGGTGCTGTTCGGCCGCATGCAGGGCGGCGAGGACGCGCACCGCGCGCTGGGCCTGTTCGTCAACACGCTGCCCGTGCGGATGAAGCTCGGCGGGCTGGATGCGCGCGAGGGCCTGGCCCGGATGCACGGGCTGCTCACGCAGTTGCTGCACCACGAGCACGCCAGGCTGTCGCTGGCGCAGCGCTGCAGTGGGTTGCCGGGCGGCACGCCGCTGTTCTCGGCGATGCTGAACTACCGCTACGCGCCGAAGGCCGATGTGCGGGACGTCCAGGTCTGGGACGGCGTGCAGGTGCTCGCGAGCCAGGAGCGCACGAACTACCCGGTGACGCTGTCGGTGGACGACCTGGGCGAGGGCTTCGAGATGGCGGCGCAGATCCACGAGGCGGTCAGCGCGCAGCGGGTGTGCGGCTACGTGCTGTCGGCGCTGGAAGGGATCGTGGCCGCACTGGCGCAGGACGCCGGGGCTCCCGCGCAGCGGCTTTGCGAGCTGGCGCGGCTGCCCGCCGCCGAGCGCGACGAAGTGGCGGCTTGGGGCATGAATGCCCGCTGCCACGACGATGCGTTGCCGGTGCACCGGTTGATGGAGCGGCAGGTGCGCCTCACGCCGCGGGCGACGGCACTGGTGTTCGGCCAGGAGGCGCTGAGCTATGGCGATCTCAATGCGAGGGCCAATCGCCTGGCGCACCGCCTGATCGCGCTGGGCGTGCGCCCGGAGACGAGGGTCGGCCTCGCGGTGGAGCGCTCCATCGAGATGGTGGTCGGGGTCCTGGCCATCCTGAAGGCCGGCGGCGCCTACGTGCCGCTGGACCCGGATTACCCGGCGGACCGCCTGGCCTACATGGTGCAGGACAGCGGCATCGCGCTGCTGCTCACGCAGAGCCGTCTGGGCGTTGCGGACGCACCGAGGCGGCTGGCGCTGGACATGCTGGACCTGGCGGGCGAGGCCGACACCGACCCGCAGGTGGCCGTGAACGGCGAGCACCTCGCCTACGTCATCTACACCTCCGGCTCCACCGGCTGGCCCAAGGGCGTGATGGTGCGGCACCGCGCGCTCGCCCACTTCCTGCTGGGCATGAAGGATGCGCCGGGCATGGCGGCGGACGACGTGCTGGTGTCCGTGACCTCGCTGTCCTTCGACATCGCGGCGCTGGAGCTGTACCTGCCGCTGCTGTGCGGCGCCCGGCTCGTCCTGGCGCCGCGGGAGGTGGCGAGAAGCGGCAGCGCGCTGGCCGAGCTGGTGGAGCGCAGCGGGGCCTCGGTGCTGCAGTCCACGCCCGCGGGCTGGCGGCTGCTGCTGGCCGCCGGCTGGAGAGGCCGCCCGCAGCCGGGCTTCAAGGGCCTGTGCGGCGGCGAGGCAATGCAGGCGGACCTTGCGGAGCAGTTGCGGGCGCACGGTGTCGAGCTGTGGAACCTGTACGGTCCCACCGAGACCACGGTCTGGTCGGCGGCCGTGCGGGTCGAGGGCCCGCCGCGTGTCGGCGGACCGATTGCGGCGACGCAGATGCTGGTGCTGGATGCCGCGCTGAACCCGGTACCCGCGGGCGTGGCCGGCGAACTGTTCCTGGGGGGTGTCGGCCTGGCGCGCGGCTACAACGGCCGCGCGGGACTGACCGCCGAGCGCTTCGTGGCCGCGGCCGATGGCAGCCGGCTCTACCGCACCGGCGACCTGGTGCGCTGGAACGCGCAGGGCCAGCTCGACTACCTGGGCCGTCTCGACCACCAGGTGAAGGTGCGGGGCTACCGCATCGAGCTTGGCGAGATCGAGGCGCAGTTGCTGGCGCAGCCGCAGGTGCGCGAGGCGGTGGTCGTGGCGAGCGAGGGCGCCGGTGGCGCGCGGCTCGTCGCCTACGTCGCGCCGCAGGGCGACCAGCCGGTGGACACCGCCGCGCTGCGCGCACGCGTTGCGGCGAAGCTGCCCGACTACATGGTGCCGGCGGTCATCGTGGTGCTGGAGCGGCTGCCGCTCAACGGCAGCGGCAAGGTGGACCGCAAGGCGCTGCCCGCAGCACAGGCCGCGAGCGACAAGCCCTTCGAGGCACCCGCCGGCGCCGTGGAAGAGGCCCTGGCCGCCATCTGGTGCGAGCTGCTCGGCGCGCCGCGCGTGGGCCGCAGCGACAACTTCTTCGAGCTGGGCGGCCATTCGCTGCTGGCCGTGCAGATCGTGTCGCGCGTGCAGGCGACGCTGCAGTCCGATCTGCGCATCCAGGACATCTTCCCCAACCCGACCCTGTCCGGCATGGCTGCGCTGATCAAGCAAGCCGGCCGGAGCAAACCCACCGACGAGTCGCTTCTGGACATCGACTCGTTCATCGACAGCATGGAGACAGTTTGATGGAAAGCACGTCGACGCGCCGCATCGCGGAACGCTTTTCTCGACTGACCTCGGCGCAGCGTTGCGCCGTCTACGACAAGATCCGCGCCGAGGGCCTGACGATAGGCCAGTTCCCCATCCTGGCCCGGGAGGCCTCGGCCCGCGGACGCTGCCACCTCTCCTATGCGCAGGCGCGCCAGTGGTTCCTCTGGCAGCTCGATCCGCAGAGCACGGCGTACCACATCAGCGGTGCGCTGCATCTGCGGGGCGCGCTGGACGCGCAGGCCGTGCGGGCGAGCTTCGCGGCCATCGTGGCGCGCCACGAATCGCTGCGCACGGTGTTCCGCGCCGATGCGCAGGGCCTGGCCGAGCAGGTGATCTTGGAGGACGGCGGCTTCGAGCTGCGCCTGGTGGACCTTGGCGACGTGGAGGCGCCGCAGCGCCAGGCGCAGGCCGATGCGGCCGCCCGCCGCCTGAACGACGTGCCGTTCGATCTGGGCACCGGCCCGCTGCTGCGCGTGGGCCTGATCCGCATGGCGGCCGACGAGCACCTGCTGGTGGTGGTCATGCACCACATCGTGTCGGACGGCTGGTCGATGCAACTGGTGGTCGATGAGTTCGTGACCCAGTACCGCTCGCATGCCCGCGCCGAGGCCTGCGACCTGCAGCCGCTGCCCATCCAGTACGCCGACTACGCCGTGTGGCAGCGCAACTGGCTCGAAGCCGGGGAAAAGCGCAGCCAGCTCGCCTACTGGACGCAGCAGCTGGGGGACGACTGCCCGGTGCTGCAGTTGCCGGCCGACCATGCGCGCCGGGCCGACGGCAGCTACCGCGCGGCGCTGAAGCACTTCGAGCTGCCGCGCGAGCTGGTGGCGGGTCTCCACCAGCGTGCGCAGGGCGAGGGCGCGACGCTGTTCATGGCGCTCCTGGCGGGCTTCCAGGTGCTGCTGAGCGGCTACACCGGCCAGCGGGACATACGCGTCGGCGTGCCGATTGCCAACCGCCACCGCGTGGAAACCGAGGGCGTCATCGGCTTCTTCGTGAACACGCAGGTGCTGCGCAACGTGGTGGACGGGCGCACCAGCCTGTCGCAGGCGTTGCGGCAGGCGCGCGACGCGGCCCTGGGCGCGCAGGCGCACCAGGACCTTCCGTTCGAGCAACTGGTGGAAGCCCTGCAGCCCGCGCGCAGCCTGAGCGCCAGCCCGTTGTTCCAGGTCATGTTCAACCACCAGCGCGCCGACTTCCGCGCGCTGGAGAACCTGCCCGCACTGGCGCTGACGGAGCATGAGCTGGGCGTCCAGGCCGCGCAGTTCGAGCTGACGCTGGACACCCATGAAGGCGCGGACGGGCGGGTGCAGGCGACGCTGAGCTATGCGGCGGAGCTGTTCGAGCCGCAGACGATGGAGCGCATGGCGGGGCATTACCTGTCGGTGCTGAAGGCGCTGGCCGAACGACCGTGGCAGGCTGTGGGCGACGTGGCGCTGCCGGGCGACGCCGAGCGTGCGCAACTGGCGGCGTGGGGCGTGAACCCGCAGCGCTACGAGGACGCGCAGCCCGTGCACCGCTGGTTCGAACGCCGGGCTCGCGGCACGCCCGCGGCGACCGCGCTGGTGTTCGAGGCCGTTGCGCTGAGCTATGGCGAGCTCAACGCGCGCGCCAACCGGCTGGCGCACCGCCTGATGGCGCTGGGCGTGGGCCCGGAGACGCGGGTGGGCATTGCGGTGGAGCGTTCCATCGACATGGTGGTGGGCATCCTGGCCATCCTGAAGGCCGGTGGCGCCTATGTGCCGCTGGACCCCGGCTATCCGGCGGAGCGGCTTGCGTACATGGTGGCCGACAGCGGCATCGCGCTGGCGCTGACGCAGAGCCACCTGAGCGTGCCCGGCATCGGCGCGCTGAAGCTGCTGGCGCTGGACACGCTCGATGCCGGCGGCGAACCCGACACCGATCCGCGGATCGCGGTGCACCCCGACAGCCTGGCCTACCTGATCTACACCTCCGGCTCCACCGGCCGGCCCAAGGGCGTGGGCATCTCGCACCGCGCCCTGGTGCAGCACGCGCAGGAATCCGTCCGGTTCTTCGGCCTGACGCCGGCAGACCGCATGCTGCAGTTCTCGACGCTGAACTTCGACGGCTTCATCGAGCAGACCTTCGCGCCGCTGGTGGCGGGTGCGGCCATGGTGCTGCGCGGGCCGGTGCTGTGGGACAGCGAGACCTTCTACCGCGAGCTCATCGGCCAGCGCATCACGGTGGCCGACCTTACGACCGCCTACTGGCTGCTGCTCGCGCAGGACTTCGCGCGCCGGGGCCGGCGCAGCTACGGCGCCTTGCGGCAGGTGCATGCGGGTGGGGAGGCGATGCCGCCCGAGGGGCTCAACGCCTGGCGCGAAGCGGGGCTCGGACATGTCCGGCTGCTCAACACCTACGGCCCCACCGAGGCGACCGTCACAGCCTCGGTGCTGGACTGCTCGCCGTACCTCCAGCAGGCGCGCGAGCTGCCGCCGCGCATGCCCATCGGCGTGCCGCTGGCCGGGCGGGCGCTGCACGTGGTCGGTCCGGACTTCAGCCTGGTGCCGCAAGGCGTGGCGGGCGAGCTGTGCATCGGCGGCGCGCTGCTGGCGCGCGGCTACCTTGGCCGCGGCGGCCTGAGCGCCGAGCGCTTCGTGGCGGACCCCTTCGGTGGCGTCCCGGGCGGCCGGCTCTACCGCACCGGCGACCTCGTGCGCTGGAACACGCAGGGCGAGCTCGAATACCTGGGCCGCATGGACCACCAGGTGAAGATCCGCGGCTTCCGCGTCGAGCTGGCCGAAATCGAGGCCAGCCTGCTGGCGCATCCGGCGGTGCGCGAGGCCGTCGTCGTGGCCAACGAGAGCCCCGCGGGCCTGCAACTGGTGGGCTACGTCTCGGGGCAGGAGATCGATACCGCGCAGCTTCGGCGGTCGCTTGGCGACGTGCTGCCGGACTACATGGTGCCCGCGGCGCTGGTGGTGCTCGAAGCTCTGCCGCTGAACGCCAACGGCAAGATCGACCGCAAGGCCTTGCCGGCGCCGGCATTCGTCGACGAGAAGCGCTACGAGGCGCCCGCCGGCGAGACGGAACGGCGGCTTGCCGCGATCTGGGCCGAGGTGCTGGGCGTGGCGCGGGTAGGCCGCAACGACAACTTCTTCGAGCTTGGCGGCCACTCGCTGCTGGCGCTGCGCCTGCTGGAGCGCGTGCGCAGCCAGGGCTGGCCGGTGCAGGTGCGCACGCTGTTCCAGCAGCCGCAGCTCGCCGGCTTCGCGCAGGCGCTGCTGCAGGAGGAGGGGCGCCGCGGCATCGCCGTGCCGCCCAACCTCATTCCCGCGGGATGCACGGCGATCGAGCCGGCGATGCTCACGCTGGTCTCGCTCGATGCCGGGCAGATCGCGCGCGTCGAGGCGGCGGTGCCGGGCGGTGCGGCCAACATCCAGGACATCTACCCGCTGGCGCCGCTGCAGGAAGGCATGCTCTTCCACCACCTGCTCCAGACCCGGGGCGACACCTACGTCACCCCGCTGGCGCTGAGCTTCGACAGCCGGGAGCGGCTGGAGCGCTTCATCGACAGCTTCAATCGCGTGATCGAGCGCCACGACATTCTGCGCACCGCGGTGCTGTGGGAAGGCCTGCCCGAGGCGGTGCAGGTGGTGCAGCGGCACGCGAGCGTGCAACTGCAATGGGTGGCGGTGGACGAGGCGGCCGGCGCGCCCCCGGTGGCGCAGCAACTGGACGCGCTCGTGGACCCGGGCCGCTACCGCATCGACGTGCGCCGCGCACCGATGATCCAGGCCCTCGCCGCGCACGACCGCGCCGGCCGGCGCTGGCTGCTGCAACTGCCCAGCCACCACCTCGTGCTGGACCATGCCACGCTGGACCTGCTGGTCGAGGAGATCGCGCTGGTGCAGCAGGGGCGGCTGCACGAGCTGGCCGAGCAGGCGCCGTTCCGGCGCTACGTGGCGCAGACGCGCCTGGGCGTGAGCCGCGCCGAGCACGAGGCTTACTTCACCCGCATGCTCGCAGGCGTGGACGAGCCGACCGCCCCGTTCGGACTGCTCGACGTGCAAGGCGACGGCACCCGCGTGGTCGAGGGCCGCCAGGTGCTGGACGCGCCCTTGTCCGCGCAGATCCGCCGGCAGGCGCAGCGCCACGGCGTGACGGCCGCGACGCTGTTCCATTTGGCATGGGCGCTGGTGCTGGGCAAGACGACCGGCAAGGACGACGTGGTGTTCGGCACGGTGCTGTTCGGACGCATGGACGGCGGTGAAGGCGGTGAGCGGGCGCTGGGCCTGTTCATCAACACGCTGCCGCTGCGCGTGCGGCTGGGCGCCCGCGGCGTGGTGCAGTGCGTGCGCGAGACGCATGCCGCCCTGGCCGGGCTGCTGCACCACGAGCACGCCAGCCTGTCGCTGGCACAGCGCTGCAGCGCGCTGCCGGGCGGCACGCCGCTGTTCTCGGCGCTGTTCAACTACCGCTACAGCCCGCAGGCGGCGCCGGACGGCGCCGACGTGACCTGGGAGGGCATGGAGGTGCTGGGCGGCGAGGAGCGGACCAACTATCCGCTGGGCATGTCGGTGGACGACCTGGGCGAGGGCTTCGAGCTGGTGGCGCAGGTCGACGAGCGCATCGAGGCGGCGCGCGTGTGCGGCTACCTGGTGGCGGCTGTGCGCGGCGTGGTGGATGCGCTCGCCAACGATGCGGGCCGGATGGTGTCCGAGCTCGACGTCTTGCCGGGGGAGGAGCAAGTGCGCATCTCGTCATGGAGCGCCAACACGCGGCGCCATGCCGGGGCGGCGGCGGTGCACCGGCAGATCGAGGGCCATGCGCGGCGCGCGCCCGCGGCGCCGGCGCTGGTCTTCGGCGAGGCGACGCTGGGCTACGGCGAGCTCAACGCGCGGGCCAACCGGCTGGCGCACCGGCTCATCGCGCTGGGCGTGAGGCCTGAGCAGCGCGTGGGCATCGCGGCACAGCGCTCGGTGGAGATGCTGGTGGGCATCCTGGCGGTGCTCAAGGCCGGGGGCGCGTACGTGCCGCTGGACCCGGAGTACCCGGCCGAGCGGCTGGGCTACATGGTGCAGGACAGCGGCATCGCGCTGCTGCTGGTGGACAGCGCCCTGCGCGAGCGCGTGCCCGTGGCGCCGGGGCTGCCCGTGCTGGAGCTCGACACCGAGGACGTCAGTGCGCAGCCGGCCCGCGACCCGGACATGCCGGTGCACGGCGAGCAGTTGGCCTACGTGATCTACACCTCGGGCTCCACGGGGCGGCCCAAGGGGGCGGCGGTGCGCCACGCGGCGCTGTCGAGCTGCATGGCGTGGATGCAGGAGCGCTACGGGCTGACCGAAGCCGACACGGTGCTGCACAAGGCGCCGTTCGGCTTCGACGTGTCGGTGTGGGAGATGTTCTGGCCGCTGACGACGGGGGTGAAGCTCGTGATGGCGCAGCCCGGCGACCAGCGCGACCCCGAGCGGCTGGTGCAGCTGATCCAGCGCCACGAGGTCACGACGCTGAACTTCGTGCCCTCGATGCTGCAGGCGTTCCTGGCGCACGAAGGGATAGAGGGGCGCACGCGGCTGCGCTACATCATCTGCGGCGGGGAGGCGATGCCCGCAGCCACGCAGCGCGAGGCGCTGCGGCGGCTCGAAGGCGCGTCGCTGCAGAACCTGTACGGGCCCACCGAGGCGACGATCCACGTCACGCAGTGGAGCTGCCGCGACGACGGCAGCAGCCAGGTGCCCATTGGGCGGCCCATCAGCGACACGAGCGCGTGGGTGCTGGACGCGCAGCTCAACGCGGTGCCGCTGGGCGTGGCGGGCGAGCTGTACCTGGGCGGGATACAGCTTGCGCGGGGCTACCTGCACCGTCCAGGGCTGACGGCGGAGCGCTTCGTGGCCACGGAGGGCGGGCAGCGGCTGTACCGCACGGGCGACCTGGTGCGCTGGAGTGCTGAGGGTCAGTTGGAGTACCTGGGGCGCATCGACCACCAGGTGAAGGTGCGGGGCCTGCGCATCGAGTTGGGAGAGATCGAGGCGCAGTTGCTGGCGCAACCCGAAGTGCGGGAGGCGGTGGTGGTGGCCAGCGAGGGCCCTGGCGGCACGAGGCTGGTGGGCCACGTGTCGGCGCAGCCGGGCCAGGTCATCGACAGTGCGGCGCTGCGCGAGCGGCTGGGCGCGGCGTTGCCCGACTACATGGTGCCCGGGGCGTTGGTGGTGCTGCAGGCGCTGCCGCTGAACGCCAACGGCAAGGTGGACCGCAAGGCGCTGCCGCAGGCGGAATTCACGAGCGAGCGGACCTACGAGGCGCCTGAAGGGGAGGTGGAGCAGCGGCTCGCGGCGATCTGGGCTGAAGTGTTGGGCGTGGCGCGCGTGGGCCGGCAGGACAATTTCTTCGAGCTGGGGGGGCACTCGCTGCTGGCGCTCAAGCTGCTCGAAGCGGTGCGCGCGCTGGGCTGGCCGGCGCAGGTGCGCACGCTGTTCGAGCACCCGCAGTTGGCCGCGTTCGCACAGGCGCTGGCGCAGCAGCGCACGGACGGGCAGCGCGACGTGGCGGTGCCGCCGAACCTGATCCCGGCCGGCTGCGGCGCGATAGAGCCGCGGATGCTCACGCTGGTCGAGCTGGATGCGGCGCAGATCGCGCGCATCGAGGCGGCGGTGCCGGGCGGGGCGGCCAACATCCAGGACATCTATCCGCTGGCCCCGCTGCAGGAGGGCATGCTGTTCCACCACCTGTTGCAGCGCGAGGGCGATGCGTACATCACCTCGCACGCCCTGGGCTTCGACAGCCGCGAGCGGCTGGAGCGCTTCGTCGACAGCTTCAACCAAGTGATCGCACGCCACGACATCCTGCGCACCGCGGTGCTGTGGGAAGGGCTGCCGGAGCCGGTGCAGGTGGTGCAGCGCCAGGCCGTGCTGGCGCTGGAGTGGCTGTACGAGACCGGTGCCGGCGACACGTCCACGCCGGACCTGGCGGCCCGCCTGGCTGCTGCCGTGGACCCGGCGCATTACCGCATCGACCTTCGCCGGGCGCCGCTGATCCGCGCGGTGGCGGTGCATGACGCGGCGCGGCAGCGCTGGCTGCTGCAACTGCCGAGCCACCACCTGGTGCTGGACCACACCACGCTGGCGTTGCTGATCGAGGAGATCACGCTGATCCAGCAGGGGCGCCAAGCCGAGCTGCCCGCCCCGGTGCCGTTCCGCCGCTACGTGGCCCAGGCCCGGCTGGGTGTGAGCCAGGCCGAACACGAGGCGTTCTTCCGCCGGATGCTGGGCGACGTGGACGAGCCGACGGCGCCGTTCGGCCTGCTGGACGTGCAGGGCAACGGCACGCGCGTGCAGGAAGCACGCCGGCGGCTGAACCTGCCGCTGGCACAGCGGCTGCGCCGGCAGGCGCAACGCCATGGCGTGAGTGCGGCGAGCCTGTTCCATTTGGCCTGGGCGCTGGTGCTCGGCAAGACGACCGGCAAGGACGACGTTGTGTTCGGCACGGTGCTGTTCGGCCGCATGCAAGGCGGCGAGGAGGCCGGGCGGGCGCTGGGCCTGTTCATCAACACGCTGCCGCTGCGGGTGCGCCTGGGCGGGCGCAGCGTAGCCGCCTGCGTGCGCGACACCCAGGCGGCCCTGACGGGCCTGCTGCACCACGAGCATGCGAAGCTGTCGCTGGCCCAGCGCTGCAGTGCGCAGCCCGGCGGCGTACCGCTGTTCTCGGCCTTGCTGAACTACCGCTACAGCCCCGCGGCCGACGCGCCGGAAGACACCGCGGCGGCCGCGGCCTGGGCAGGCATGGAATCGCTGGGCGGCGAGGAGCGCACCAACTACCCGTTCGGCTTGTCGGTGGATGACCTGGGCGAGGGCTTCGAGCTGGTGGCGCAGATCCACGAGTCGGTGGACGCCCAGCGCATCTGCGGGCTGATGCTGGCCGCGCTTGCGGGTCTGGCCGAGGCACTGGACACGCAGCCTGCACAGCCCGTCTGCGAGCTCGGCCTGCTGGGCCCGGCCGAACGTCAGGCGTTGCAGGCGTGGGGAGCGCGCCGGGCCTGCTTCGACACCACGGTGCCGGTGCACCGGCTGATCGAGCAGCAGGTGCGGCGCGACCCGGGCGCACCGGCACTGAGCTTCGGCGAGGCGACGCTGAGCTACGGCGAGCTGAACGTGCGGGCGAACCGGCTGGCGCACCGCCTCATCGGCCTGGGGGTGCGGCCCGAGGTGCGGGTGGGCATCGCGGTGGAGCGCTCCATCGAGATGGTGGTGGGCATCCTGGCGATCCTGAAGGCCGGCGGCGCCTACGTGCCGCTGGACCCGGCCTACCCGGCCGACCGCCTGGCCTACATGGTGGCTGACAGCGGCATCAGGTTGATGCTGACGCAAAGCCACCTGCAGGTGCCGGGTACCGAGGCACTGGCCGTGCTGGCGCTGGACACCCTGGACACCGCGGCCGAGCCGGCCACGGACCCGCAGATGCCGGTGCATGGTGAGCAGCTGGCCTACGTGATCTACACCTCCGGCTCCACCGGGCGGCCCAAGGGGGCACAACTGTGCCACCGCAACGTGACTCGGCTGCTGGAGGCGACCGAGCCGTGGTTCGCGTTCGGACCGCAGGACGTGTGGACGCTGTTCCACTCGTATGCCTTCGACTTCTCGGTGTGGGAGCTGTTCGGTGCGCTGTGCACCGGCGGGCGCCTGGTGGTGGTGCCGTTCTGGGTCAGCCGCTCGCCGGAGGACTTCCTGCAGCTCCTGCGCACGCAGCGGGTGACGGTGTTGAACCAGACGCCATCGGCTTTCGGCCAGCTGGTCCACACGCCCGGGCTGGCCGGGGTGGAGGACCTGGCGCTGCGCACGGTGATCTTCGGCGGCGAGGCGCTGGAGCCGGGCACCCTGCGACCCTGGCTGGAGCGGTTCGGGGACGAGCGGCCGCAGTTGGTCAACATGTACGGCATCACGGAAACGACGGTGCACGTGACGCACCGGCGCATCCGGTGGGAGGACCTGGGGCCGCAGCGGCGCAGCCCCGTCGGCGTGGCGATCCCGGACCTGGGGCTGCAGGTCCTGGATGCGCAATTGAACCCGGTGCCCATAGGCGTGGCCGGGGAGCTGCACGTGTCCGGCGCAGGGCTGGCGCGGGGCTACCTGCACCGTCCGGGGCTGACGGCGGAGCGCTTCATCGCTACTGAGGGCGGGGAACGGCTGTACCGCACGGGCGACCTGGTGCGCTGGAGTGGCGAGGGACAGCTGGAGTACCTGGGGCGCATCGACCACCAGGTGAAGGTGCGGGGCTTCCGCATCGAGCTGGGGGAGATCGAGGCGCAGTTGCTGGCGCAGCCCGAGCTGCGGGAGGCGGTGGTGGTGGCCAGCGAGGGCCCTGGCGGCACGAGGCTGGTGGGCTACGTGTCGGCGCAGCCGGGCCAGGCTGTTGACGGCGCTGCGCTGCGCGAGCGGCTGGGCGCGGCGTTGCCCGACTACATGGTGCCCGGGGCGCTGGTGGTGCTGCAGGCGCTGCCGCTGAACGCCAACGGCAAGGTGGACCGCAAGGCGCTGCCGCAGGCGGAATTCACGAGCGAGCGGGCCTACGAGGCGCCTGAAGGGGAAGTGGAGCAGCGGCTCGCGGCGATTTGGGCCGAGGTGCTGGGGGTGGCGCGCGTGGGCCGGCAGGACAACTTCTTCGAGCTGGGGGGGCACTCGCTGCTGGCGCTCAAGCTGCTCGAAGCGGTGCGCGCGCTGGGCTGGCCGGCGCAGGTGCGCACGCTGTTCGAGCACCCGCAGTTGGCCGCGTTCGCGCAGGCGCTGGCGCAGCAGCGCACGGACGGGCAGCGCGAAGTGGTGGTGCCGCCGAACCTGATCCCGGCCGGCTGCGGCGCGATAAAGCCGCGGATGCTTACGCTGGTCGAGCTGGATGCGGCGCAGATCGCGCGCATCGAGGCGGCGGTGCCGGGCGGGGCGGCCAACATCCAGGACATCTATCCGCTGGCCCCGCTGCAGGAGGGCATGCTGTTCCACCACCTGCTGCAGCGCGAGGGCGATGCATACGTCACCCCGCAGTTGCTGGGCTTCGACAGCCGCGAGCGGCTGGAGCGCTTCATTGACAGCTTCAACAAGGTCATCGAGCGCCACGACATCCTGCGCACCGCGGTGCTGTGGGAAGGGTTGCCGGAGCCGGTGCAGGTGGTGCAGCGCCACGCGGCGCTGCCGCTGCAATGGCTGCAGGTGGACGCGCAGGAGGATGTCGAGCAGCACCTGAATGCGCAGGTCGATCCGGCCCGCTTCCGCATCGACGTCCGCCAGGCGCCCATGGTGCGCGCGCTGGCGGCCCATGACGCGCGCCGCGGGCGCTGGCTGCTGCAGTTGCCCAACCACCACATGGTGCTGGACCACACCACGCTGGCGTTGCTGGTCGAGGAGATTGCCCTGATTCAGCAGGGCCGAGACAGCGAGCTGCCCGCGCCGGTGCCGTTCCGCCGCTACGTGGCACAGGCGCGGCTGGGGATGAGCCAGGCCGAGCACGAGGCGTTCTTCCGCCAGATGCTGGGCGACGTGGACGAGCCGACGGCGCCGTTCGGCCTGCTGGACGTGCAGGGCGACGGCACCCGCATCGAGGAGGCACGCCTGCCGCTGCAGGCGGCGCTGGCGGCGCAGATCCGCCAGCAGGCGCAGCGCCATGGCGTGAGCGCGGCGAGCCTGTTCCACCTGGCCTGGGCGCTGGCGCTGGGCCAGGCGACGGGCCGGGACGACGTGGTGTTCGGCACGGTGCTGTTCGGCCGCATGCAGGCCGGCGAGGGCGCCGGGCGGGCGCTGGGCCTGTTCATCAACACGCTGCCGCTGCGGGTGCGCCTTGGCGCACGCGGTGTGGCGCAATGCCTGGCACAGACCCATGCGGCGCTGACGCAACTGCTGCACCACGAGCATGCCAACCTGTCGCTGGCGCAGCGCTGCAGTGCGCTGCCGGGCGGCGTGCCGCTGTTCTCGGCCTTGCTGAACTACCGCTACACCCAGCGGCCGCAGGAGACCGCGGACGAAGACAAGCCGTCGGCCTGGGCGGGGCTGCAGGTGCTGGGCGGCGCGGAGCGCACGAACTACCCGGTGACGCTGTCGGTGGACGACCAGGGGGAGGGCTTCGAGCTGGTGGCGCAGGTCCACGAGGCGGTGGCGGCGCGGCGCGTTTGCGGGTTCATGCAGGCGGCGCTGGAGGGCATCGTGCGGGCGCTGGCCGGGGCGGGGACACAGCCGGTGTGCGAGGTGGCGTCGTTGCCCGCACAGGAGCTGGCCGACCTGGCGGCGTGGGGCTGGAACGCGCAGCGCCACGCCGACGCGCAAGCCGTGCACCGGTTGATCGAGCAGCAGGTGCGACGCGACCCGGGCGCACCGGCACTGAGCTTCGGCGAGGCGACGCTGAGCTACGGCGAGCTGAACGCGCGGGCGAACCGGCTGGCGCACCGGCTCATTGGCCTGGGCGTGCGGGCCGAGGAGCGGGTGGGCATCGCGGTGGAGCGCTCCATCGAGATGGTGGTGGGCATCCTGGCGATCCTCAAGGCCGGCGGCGCCTACGTGCCGCTGGACCCGGAGTATCCGGCCGACCGCCTGGCCTACATGGTGGCCGACAGCGGCATCAGGTTGTTGCTGACGCAAAGCCACCTGCAGGTGCCGGGTACCGAGGCGCTGGCCGTACTGGCGCTGGACACCCTGGACACCGCGGCCGAGCCGGTCACGGACCCGCAGGTGCCGGTGCACGGCGAGCAGCTGGCCTACGTGATCTACACCTCCGGCTCCACCGGGCGGCCCAAGGGCGCCGCCAACCGCCACCGCGCGCTGCACAACCGCCTGGCATGGATGCAGCAGGCTTATGCACTGGGTGTCGAAGACACGGTGCTGCAGAAGACCCCGTTCAGCTTCGACGTGTCGGTGTGGGAATTCCTGTGGCCGCTGATGGCCGGCGCGCGCCTGGTGGTGGCCCGGCCGGGAGACCACCGCGACCCGGCACGGCTGCTGGCGCTGATCGTGCAGCAGCGGGTGAGCACGCTGCACTTCGTGCCGTCGATGCTGCAGGCGTTCCTGGCGCACGAGGGCATCGAGGCCTGCACGAGCCTGCGGCGCATCGTGTGCAGCGGGGAGGCGCTGGCGGCCCAGATGCAAAACGATGTGTTCAGGCGGCTGCCCGGTGTGGGCCTGTACAACCTCTATGGCCCGACCGAGGCGGCCATCGACGTCACGCAGTGGACCTGCGGGGACGACGGGCGCAGCCAGGTGCCGATTGGGCGGCCCATCAGCGAGACGCAAACGCGGGTGCTGGATGGGCGACTGAACGAGGTGCCGATGGGCGTGGCCGGTGAGCTGTACCTGGGCGGGGTGAACCTGGCGCGGGGCTACCTGCACCGTCCGGGGCTGACGGCGGAACGCTTCGTGGCCACGGCGGGCGGGCAGCGGCTGTACCGCACGGGCGACCTGGTGCGCTGGAGTGCCGAAGGGCAGCTGGAGTACCTGGGGCGCATCGACCACCAGGTGAAGGTGCGGGGGCTGCGCATAGAGCTGGGGGAAATCGAGGCGCAGTTGCTGGCGCAACCTGAGGTGAGGGAGGCGGTGGTGGTGGCCAGCGAGGGCGCGGGCGGCACGAGGCTGGTGGGCTACGTGTCGGCGCAGCCGGATCAAACCATAGATGGCGCGGCGCTGCGCGAGCGGCTGGGTGCGGCGTTGCCCGACTACATGGTGCCCGGGGCGCTGGTGGTGCTGCAGGCGCTGCCGCTGAACGCCAACGGCAAGGTGGACCGCAAGGCGCTGCCGCAGGCGGCGTTCACGAGCGAGCGGGCCTACGAGGCGCCGCAAGGCGCGCTGGAGGCGGCGCTGGCCGAGGTCTGGGCCGAGGTGCTGGGGGTTGCCAGGGTCGGCCGGCACGACAACTTCTTCGAGCTCGGCGGGCACTCGCTGCTGGCGCTGCGGGTGACGACCCATGCACGCTTGCGCGAGCTGCCTGGGCTGGCGTTGAGCCTGCAGACGTTGATGATGCATCCGACCCTTGCGGGCCTCGTCGAGGCCTCGCGGCCCGGCGGTGCGTCAGCGTCGACGCTGACGCGGCTGAACCAGGCCGTCGATACCGTTGCGCCGCTGTTCTGCATCCATTCCGGGCTGGGCACCGTGCTGGGCTACCTGCCGATGGCCCAGCACCTCAATGGGCGGCGCGCGGTGTACGGCGTGGCCTGCCGGACGTTGACGGACCCCTCGTACCGCGACGAGTCGCTCGACCGAATGGCCGACGACTACGTGGCCATGATCCGCGGGATTCAGCCGGCGGGGCCCTACCACCTGCTGGGTTGGTCGCTCGGCGGCACCCTGGCCGCGCGGATGGCTGCGCGGCTAGAGGCCGAAGGCCAGGCGGTCGGCTTCCTGGGCCTGGTGGACTCCTTCGTTGCGCTCGACGATGCGCCCTACACGCTGGAGGATTGGCGCACGGGGTTTGCCGAATTCCTGGCGTCGTTCGATATCCGCCTGGCGCCGGCGCTGCGGTTGCCCGAGACGCTCGCCGACCCGATGCAAGACGAGGCGCCGCTGCGGGACTGGGTCGAGCAGGCCCTCGCGGCGGGGGGGCTGCAAATGGATCATCGCCATGGCGACCTGGGCGCCGGCGAGCTCGTGCGCCTGTTCGTCGTGAGCCGCGGCCTCAGCGAGGTGACCTTGCGCTCGCGCGGGCCGGTTTCGCGTGTCGACGCGGACGTGAACTGCTGGTGGGTGCGCGACCGCGCGCCCGCGCTGGTGCAGGGCCTGGCGGCGCAGTTGGGGGCCGAACGGGTGTCACACGTGTCGGTCGACGCCGATCACATCGGCATCGTGGCCAGCGAGGTGCTGCTGGCGGATCTGGACGCGCGGCTTGCACTGCTGCCGCTGTGCCGTGCGGGCTGATGCCGCTGAAGGAAGCCGGGCAAAAGGGGTGGTCCGGCGGCCGCTTCAAGCCCGTTTCGCACGGCTGCGGGTGTACGAACCTGCATCGTGCATTCGCCGCGACAAGCGCAAGCGGCCTGCCAGGAATGGCAGGCCGCTTGCGCAAGGGGTGCCGCACGGCGTGGTCCGCCGCCGGCACGAGGCGGCTTGCGGTGCCGCCCCATGGCCGAAGCCAGGCTCAGAACTGCATCTTCAGGTTCAGCGAAACGTTGCGCGCCTCGCCGACGTTGAGGTTGGACCAGCCGCCGCCCGCCCAGTACTTGCGGTTGAACAGGTTGTTGACGTTGCCGATCAGCGTCAGCTCACGGCCCTGGAAAGTGAATTCGTGCGTGAAGCCGGCGTTGACCAGCGTGTACGCGGGCACTTTCAGCGTGTTGGCATCATTGGCGAAGATGCCGCCGTAGTAGCGCACGTTCCCGTGCAGCTTGAGCCCCGGCACGGCCGGCACGCGGTATTGCGCGTTGGCCACCGTTTGCCAGCGCGCCGCATTCGACGGCGTGTTGCCGCGCAGCGCAGCGTTGTCTTCCGAGACCTTGTCGATGCTGGCATCGAGGAAGACCGTGCCGAGGCCCAGGTTGAGCGAGCGCGTTGCCTGCCAGGCACCAGACAGCTCGATCCCGTTGTAGACCGTCATCCCGTCCTGCGTGAGATAGCGCAGGCCGTCGCGCAACTGCTCCATCTGGTTGACGCGTTCCACGCGGAACAGTGCCGCGGTGTAGTCGACGCCTCTGGACGCGTGCTTCACGCCCATCTCGTACTGCTTCGAAACGGTGGCGCCGAGGACTTCTCCGGCATTCGCATACACCGCCCCGACGCGCGTGCCCGGTTCGAGTGCCTGCACGAAGCTGCCATACACGCGCGTTGCCGCGTCGGGCTTCCAGATCAAAGCCAGCGTCGGACTCGCCTTGCGTGCACCGTAGCCCGAATCGGTGGTGGGGTCGCCGTCCAGGTCCTTCGAGTCGTAGTCGGTGTAGCGAACGCCAACGATGGCCTCCCATTGGGCGTGCCACTTGATCGTGTCGCTGAGGAATGCGTATTTTTGCCGGACGTCGGCCGACGTGGGGGAGAGCGAGAAGTCCAGCGGCTGCGTGAAGCTGTGCGTCTGGTCCTGGTAGAGGTTGCCGTTGAAGTCGTTATCCCAGACCGTGACGTTGCTCCAACGGTCTTTGGCGCGCTGCAAGCCGACGCCTGCGACGATTTCATGGCGCACGCTGCCGGTGGTGAGATGACCCTGCAACAAGCTCTGCCCATAGAAGGTGTCGAGCCTGCCGGCGAAGGTGTAGGTGATGCCGGCGTAGTCGCCGCTGGCGTTGAGCAGCTCGGCGAAGCCCTTGTTCGACAAGTGATCCTTGCGCGCGAGGCCGAGCTGTGTCTTCAAGCTCCAGTCGGGGTCGAACTGCCACTTCAGCTCCGTTGAGGCCAGTTGGGTCTTGGTGCGGTAAAACGAGTTGGCGACGTTGATCTTGCCGTAGTCGTAGGAGACCCGCGGCAGCTTGCCGCCGCTGCCCGCGGCGTCATATTGGTTGACGTAGAACAGCAGCGGCTCGCGCTTGAGATTGTTGTCCTCGTAGGCCAGCGTCGTGAACCAGTTCAGCGTGCTCGACAGGCGCTGCTCGAAGGCCATGGAGGCTACCTTGCGATCGGGCTGGCTGTCGTTGTAGGCCGTGCCCTTTTCGGCTGCGAGGTTGACGCGCAGCGCGCTGTCTTCGCCCAGGCGCCGGCTGGTGTCGACGTGCGCGCTCAGCACCCTTGGGTTGCGCCAACCCATCTCCACCGTGGTGGCGTCGGCCGCCTTGGGCCGCTTCATCTCGTAGCTCAGCGCGCCGCCGGGCTCGCCGAAGCCGTACATGAAGCCGGTCAGGCCCTTCAACGCGGTGACGCTCTCCACGATCTCGGTCGGGAAGTCGCCGCCCCAGTACAGCAGCAGCGGGATGCCGTCGATGTACATGTTGCGCACGCCCAAGCCGCGGATCTGCGTGCCCCACCAGTCGGTGGTGTACGACGACGATGGTGTGTAGACCGCCGGATCGTTGACAAAGATCTGGCCGATGGAGCGCGCGCTGCGCTCGGAGATCTGCTCGCTGTCGACCACCGTCAGCGAGAACGGCGTGTCGAGCACGACCTTTTCGCCGAGCGCGCCGCTCGTCGACGGCTTGGCGAGGTGGCGCAGCGGCGACTCTTGCGGCGTGGCCGCCGCCTTCACCCTGATGGCCGGCAGGACGGCGTCGTCCGGCGCGACTGCGCTGGCAGGCGCCGCGGGCGCTGCGGCCACATCGGCCGCCTGAGCATGCGCATACGAGGTGACCATCAGCCCCGCAAGGGCGATGTTGAGTGCGTGTCCGATCGGTGTGAGGCGGCCTGGCGGGGTGATGTCGTGAACTCTGGTTTTGTTGTCCATTTTGAGTTTTCAGCAGATGTGAACGGGGTCATTGGGCTGTGCCGCGACGAGGTTTCCCGGCGCGGCATGCCGGTTGTGCAGCAGTGCGTCGCTGATCTCGCCGGAGCGCACCGCCGTCACGGACAGCAAGGTGTCGCTCAGGCCGTGAGAGGCTTCGTTGGTGCCTTGAATGAAGACGGCAGGGTGGAAGTTCGGCGCGCTCTTGATGCGGTAGTGGCGATCGACTTCGAGGTCTCCCAGGTACGGCGCGAGGGGGGCGAGCAGCCCCTTGTGCTGTTGGCGTTCGTAGCCCGTGGCCAGCACCACGGCGTCGTAGCGCGTGGTGACTTCGCGCTCGGCATTGAGGTCGAAGAGCGTGAGCTCGATGCCCTGCGGTCCGGCCTGGACCTTGCGGACCTCGTGGCGGCGCAGGAAGCGGTGGCGGGCGTCGCCTCTGACGTTCTGTTCATAGAAGACCTTGAAGAGTTGCCCAATCAACTCAAGGTCGGGGCAGGCATAGTTGGCGTGCCGGAACTCCCGAAGCATGTCGCTGCGCTCGCCCTGCGAGCGGCTGAACATGTGATCGACGAAGTCCGCGTTGAAGATCTCGTTCACGAACGGGCTGTCGTCCGCGGGCCGTATCGCCCGTGCACGCATGACCAGGTCGACCTCTGGTGCGTTGGGCCTGCCGTGCAGGTCCATGAAAAGCTCGGCGGCGCTTTGGCCGGCGCCGATGATGGCCATCTTTTTGGCTTGAGCGTTCCTGGCAATGCCGCGCAGGTAGTGGTGCGAGTGGAAGATGCGCGAATCGTCTTTGAAAGGCTGGAAGAGCTCCGGAACGTGGGCGGTGCCCCCGATGCTCACCACCAGGTTGCGGGCCAGACGGTCGTGCAGCGCTCCGGCCTGGTCGCGCGAGCGCACGCGCAGCAGCGGCACCTCGTCGCCTTGCTTTTCGGGAAGCACTTCGAGCACCTCCTCTCCATAGACGCAACGGTCCTCGAACTGCGCGGCTGCCCATACGAAGTAGTCGTTGAACTCGTGACGGCTCGGATAAAAAGTCTTGAGGTTGATGAAGTCCTGCAGCCTGCGCTTCTCGTGCAGATAATTGACGAAGGTGAAGCGGCTGGTCGGATTGCGCAGCGTGGCCAGATCCTTGAGGAAGGAGATCTGCATGTGTGCGTGCTCGAGCAGCATGTCCTTGTGCCATGTGAGGCTGGGTTGCCGCTCGATGAACAGCGGGTTGATGCGGCGACCGGATTGCCGCTTCTCTTCCAGCGAGACGGCCAGCGCGATGTTCGACGGGCCGAATCCGATGCCGATCAGGTCGTGTTGCACGGTGAGACTCCTTGTGGTTCGGCGCGCGAAGGCGCCTCGTCCCCAGGCGGGGAAGGTGGCTGGTTGGATGGCGCCTTCTGTGCGCGCCATGGAGTCAGACGTGCGGGGGGCGTGGTTGTTTAGGCGCGCAGGGCTAAACGTTGGCGCGCTTGGTTCGTCTACATGGGCATGCCGGGTGCAGAAACGAGCCGTGTCGACGGTCCGCGACCGCGCCCTTTGCAACAACGCCCCGCATGGAACCCATGTCCAAGACCAAACTCGTCTACATCTGGTCGCTCCGCAACGCCGCTGCAGACCAGGCCGGCCAGCACATTGCCTACAAGGGCGGCAAGCGGTACATGACGTCGCCGCTCGAATACCTGGCGCACGCCCTGGATCGGACGCCGCTGGGTGACGCGTACTCGCTGGAAGCGGTGATATTCGATGACGACGAAGGATCGCCGCGCGACCGTGAAAAGCTCCATGGCTATGGCTTCTCGCCACGGCCGGGGCAGCCATGGTTTTATCCGCACGATCTGGCGGTGCAGGGCCGCCTGGCCAGCGACTTGCTGATGGCGGTGCCGTCGACCTACCGGCGGCTGCCGCTGGATTCGCCGGATCGCGCGGCCGGCAAGCGCGCTTTCGAGGCCCGGCTGCTGGACAAGCTCGCGACGCTCGGCGCAGAGCTCGTCGTGCTCGACGGCCTGCTGGTGATCCTGGACGAGCTGGTGCGCCCGGGCGCGCCTTACCACCGCAAGATCGTCAACATCCACCCCGGCATCACCCGGATCGATTCGCCGTATGAGCGGCGAGGCGCCTATGCGACGCTCGACGCCCTGCACGGCGCGCGCGGGCAGCGGGTGGTCGACTGGGCCACGATGGCGACGCGGCCGGTGCCGCCGGTGCGCAAGACGGGCGCCTCCTTCCATTACGTGGACAACGGCATCGACTCCGGCGAGGTGATTGCCGACGTGTTGAACACCGACATCGATCCGGCCGACACCATCCTGGAGTTGCGCTGGAACAACTTCAACCGCAGCCTCTTTCCGGCGTTGTACCGTGGACTGGCCACCATGGCGGGCCTGGAGCTCGCGCCCGAGCTGCCGGCCGGCGAGGGCACGCGTTGATTACCTTCTACAACGAGCGGCATGGACAGCACCATGGCAAGGCCGAGATGTTCCGGGGCGAGCTGGTGCCTTGCTTCGAGGTGCCGTCGCGGGTGGAGCGGGTGCTCGCGGAGCTGCGCGGGCGCCGGCTGGGTGCCATCGAGGCGCCGCAGGCCTTCGATGAAGCCGTGCTGGAGCGGGTGCACGCGCGGCCCTATCTGCAGTTCCTGCGCGGCGCCTGGGAGGAATGGGTCGCGTTGAACGCCGGCAACGCGCAGCGCGATGCGCTCCCATCGGTGTGGCCCGTCCGAGGCCACCGCAGCGACGTGGTGCCGCAGAACTTTGCCGCCCGCATGGGGCTGTTCTCTTACGACGCGGGCACCCCGCTGACGGCGGGCACCTGGGACGCGGCCCGGGAAGGCGCCTGGTGCGCCTTGTCTGCGGCAGGCCGTGTGCTTGGCGGGGCGCGTGCGGCGTTCGCGCTCACCCGCCCGCCGGGGCATCACGCGGGGCATGACTTCTTTGGCGGCTACTGCTTCATCAACAACGCGGCGCTGGCGGCCCAGGCGCTGCGCGACGGTGGTGTGGAGCGCGTGGCCATCGTCGACATCGACTACCACCATGGCAACGGGACGCAGACGCTGTACTACGACCGTGCCGACATGTTCTACGCCAGCCTGCACGGCGATCCGCTGACCGAGTACCCGTTCTTCCTGGGGCACGCCGATGAGACGGGGGTGGGCGAGGGCCTGGGCTGCAACCTGAACTTGCCCTTGCCTCGCGGCACCGGCTTTCCCGCTTGGCACGGCGCGCTGGGCCAGGCGCTGCGCGCCATCGCCGATCACGGTGCCGGCGCACTGGTCGTGTCGCTGGGGGTGGATACCTTCGAGGGAGACCCCATCTCGGGCTTCCGGCTGCGCCAGGACGACTACCTGCGCATCGGAGAGGCACTGGCGTCGGCCGGGCTGCCGACGGTGTTCGTGTTCGAAGGGGGCTATGCAGTCTCCGAAGTGGGCATCAACACGGTCAACGTGCTCGAAGGGTTTGAGCAGCGCGGCGGATGATCCACGGTACGCCGCCACGCGGCAGCCGATGCAACGGGACAGGGCAGTGAACAAAATGGGCTGGAACAAGGCGACGCAAAGGGTGCCGCGGCCGTGGGCCGCGCTGTTGGCGGCAGGCTTCATGGCGTGGCAGCCGGCGGCCCGGGCGCAAGAGGAGGCGCGGGCAGGAACGCCGGCGATCGAGTCGCCGGCCTTCGTGGAGATCCGCCGCACGACGGACGGCATTGCGCATGTGCTGGCCGGCAGCTGGCATGCGCTGGGCCGCGGGGTGGGTTACGCGCAGGCGCAGGACGCGCTGTGCACCCTGGCCGAGGCCTTCGTGACCTACGAGGGCCGGCGCTCGTGGTTTTTCGGCCCCGATGGCAGGCCGGCTCGCGACTCGACCTTCGGCCGGCCGAAAAACCTGGACCTGGACTTTTTCTTCCGCGCGTTCGCCGACGCCGAGGTGCTCGCGCAGTACCGGGCACAGCAGCCGGCCGAGCTGAACGAATTGATCGAAGGGTACGCCGCAGGCTACAACCGCTACGTGGCGGACATGCGAAAAACGCCACGGCTGGCCTCGCACCGGGCGTGCGCTCGTGCGGCCTGGGTGCGCAATATCGATGCGGACGACATCTTCCGTCGCCTCTATGCGGCACAGATTGCGGGTGGCTACGCGCACTTCATCGCCGAGATCGCCGGCGCCGTGCCGCCGCAAGACCGGGCGTCCGCCGTGGCGCCCGCGCGGCTCGCGCTGCGTGAGCGCCTGGCCTATCGCATCGGCGAGCGCGAAGGCGTGGGCAGCAACATGCTGGCGTTTGGGCGCGAGGCCACGGGTGAGTCCGAAGCCGTGCTGTTCGGCAACCCGCACTGGTACTGGGGCGGCCCCGACCGCTTCTACCAGATGCATCTGACGATCCCGGGCCGGCTGAACGTGGCGGGAGCGGGATTCCTCGGCGTGCCCCTGGTGATGATCGGCTTCAACGAGCATGTGGCCTGGAGCCACACGGTGTCGGCGGCGCGGCGGTTCGGCCTGTTCGACCTGACGCTTGACGAAGCCGATCCAACGCGTGTCCGCGTGGACGGCCAGGCCGAGGCCATGCAGGCGCGCACGCTGTCGGTGGACGTGCGCCAGCACGGCCAGCTTCGGCGCGTGACGCGCACGCTGTACCGCACCCGGCTCGGTCCCGTCGTCGATCTGGGTGGACACCATGCCGCCTTCGGCTGGGGCCGCAGCCACGCGCTGGCGATACGGGACGTCAACGCGCAGAATTTCCGTGTCTTTCGCAACTTCTTCTACTGGAACCAGGCCCGATCGCTGGACGATTTCGTCGCCATCCAGCGCCGCGAGGCGGCCGTGCCCTGGGTCAACACGGTGGCCATAGGCCGGGGCGACGGTCGGGTCTGGTATGGCGACGTGGGTGCGGTGCCCAACGTGCCGGATGAACTGCGCGCCGCCTGCTCGACGAAGCTGGCGAAGGGCTTCGCGCAGATGGACGCGATAACGCCTGTCCTGGACGGCAGCCGGTCGCGCTGCGACTGGCCGTCGGATGCCCGCTCGGTGCAGCCCGGCGCTATGCCTGCCGTGGCCATGCCCGGCCTGCTGCGCGAGGACTACGTGGCCAACATGAACGACAGCTACTGGCTGTCCAACCCGCGGCAGCCGCTGGAAGGGTTTGCGACCGTGCTGGGCGGCGAACGCCGCGCGCTGTCGCTGCGCGGACGGATGGGGCACCAGATCGCGGCGGAGCTGATGCGCGAAACGCCAACGTCCGCGCAGGCCCTGGCCGTGCGCGTCCAGTCGGCCGTGCTGACGCCGCGCGCGTACTCGGCCGAGAAGTTCAAGGCTGAGTTGCTGGCCCAGGCTTGCGCCCAAGGCATGGTGGCGCTGCCCGTGACAGGGGACACCAATGCCGGCGCGCACGCCCGCCAAGTGGACGTTGCGCCAGCGTGCCGCGTGTTGCACCGCTGGAGCGGGCGGGCGGATGCCGACGCCCGCGGCGCGCTGCTGTGGGACCGCTTCTGGGCCGAGTTGGAGAAGATCGCCGGCGACAGCCTGTACGGCGTGCCTTTCTCGAACGAGGCACCCTTGGAAACGCCTCGCGCTCCGCGCACGGAGGATGGATCGGTGGCTCGCGCCCTGGCTGCGGCGGTGACTGCCTTTGCGGCAAAGGGGCAGCCGCTGGATGCGCCGTTGGAACGCCATCGCTTCGCGCGCACCGCCCAGGGGGCGGTGCCGATCTACGGCGGCTGTGGCCCGCAGGGCTACTTCACCGTGGCCTGCGCGGATGAAGAGAGCGCGGGTGATGCGCGCATGGGCCCCGATGCGCTGGCCAACAGCTATCTGCAGGTGGTGACCTTCGGGCCGGTCGGTGTGCAGGCGCACACCCTGCTGGCCCACGGGCAGGATGAGCAGGCGCTGCTTGGCGGGCGCGGCGCGGCGCCGGTAGTCCGCTATGCCCGCAAGCAGTGGCTGCGCTTCCCATTCTCCGAGGCGGAGATCGCGCGGGATCCGGGCCTGCGCCGCAGCGTCTTGACGCCTTGACGCGGACCAGCCGGGACCCGCGCCCTCACGCGGGCCCGGTGGCGGCCTGGTGGCGGCAGGGCTTGCCATGCCGCGGGTCGAGCGGGCAGGCGCCGCAATAGTCTTCGCCGGGCAGCAGGTAGGACAGGCAGCACTGGCGGTGCAAGGTCAGCAGGCCGGCAGCCGGCGCAGCGGCCTGGCGCCGGTGCATCGGGTTGTCGCGGCCGTCCGGCCACGCGGGGCGGTCCAGCAGGGCCGCGCGGTCCTCGACCAGTCCAGGCACGGGGCCGGCCAACCGAAGCGCCTGATCGAAGATCGTCTCAAGGTGGCGGGCCGTGTTGCCCCACAGGATCTTCGGCGCCAGCCGGGTGTGGTGATGGATGGCAGCGAACAGCGGGTCGAGGTGATCTTGCAGCAGCGATTCGTAGCGCATGGCCGTGCCGCTGCCGGGCAAGGCCTGTCCTTGCTGGGAAATGTGGAAGCCGGCCACCTCGCCGTGTTCGTTGAAGCGCACGGCGATGTGCGCTGCGCCCACCTCGAACCGGTGATGCAGCAGGCTGGCTGCCGCGACCACGGGCGGCAACAAGGCCCAAAGGTATCTGAGGCTCCAGGCCGAGGCGGCCGCACGCTGGTCCTGCCCGGCCACGCCCAGATGACGGGCATGGCGCCGCAGCACAGGTGTCAGCAGCCCAGAACCGTGCAGCAAATCGGCCAGGACCACGGCGTCCGCCGGCCGCCGCGGCGAGCACTGCAGCGATTCGCCATGGCGGGCCCATTCGCCCTGGAAGATCGGGGCCAGCAGCGGGATCACGGCCTCGCCTCCCGCCGGGGCGGCATCGATGGGTGCTCAACAGGAATTGGAATCTGCATCCCCGGTATGACGAACGAGCGGCCGGCCCGTTCAGTCGGGTAAACAGATGTGGGGCTGGTTCGTCTTGCCTGGGTGTACCCAACGACTCCATTCAGACAAGGTGATCCGCCCGTGCTTTCCTACCTGATCCAACAGTCGCGCCATCTGCTGATCGCGGCCAGTCTGAGCAGCGTCGTCGCGGGCGTATGCAGCGTGCTGCTCGTCACGCAGATCAACGCCGCACTGACGGCCGGCAGTGCGGCCGACCGCGCTGCGCTGGCCCTGCGATTTGCCTTGATCGCGGTGGCGGCCATGCTGAGCCAGATGCTGGCGTCGGTGCTGTTCGAGCGGCTGAGCCAGCGGGCGCATGCGGATCTGCGGCGCTTCATCTCGGCGCGCGTGGTCCGCACCGATTTCCGCAAGCTGGAGGACATCGGCGGGCCGAGGGTCCAGTCGGCACTGGCCGAGCACAGCGCGCGCGTGGCCGAGTTCTTCGTCAGCTTTCCCATGATCCTGGTCAACGCGATCATCGTGGCGGGCTGCCTCGCCTACATGGCCTGGCTGTCGTGGCAGGTGTTCCTGGCGGCCGTGCTGGTGATTGGCCTCGGGTCGCTGGGTTACCACCTGGCCCATCTGCGGGCGATCCGGCACCTGGAGGCAGCCGCCGAGGAACAGGACCGGCTGTTCGACCATTTCCGCTCGCTGGTGGACGGAGCCAAGGAGTTGCGCCTGAACGCGGCCAAGCGCGCCCGGTTCTCGAAGGACGTGCTGGGCGGCTCCATCGAGACCGTGCGGCGCGAGCGCGCCTTCGGGATGTCGGTGTTCGTGGTCTCGGCGGCGTGGGGCAACTTCCTGGTCTATGCGTTCATCGGCCTGGTGCTGTTCATGCTGGTCGGCGACGTGGCCGACAGCGCACGGGTGATGACCGGTTTCGCACTGGTGTTCGTCTACATGGTGGCGCCGCTGGAGGGCCTGTTGCTGGCCCTGCCGCGCGCGAACCTGGCCAAGGTGTCCGGTGTGCGCATCGACGAGATCACGCGCCAGCTCGAACCCACCGAGGCGGATGCGCCGGAGCAGGCCGCGGCCGAGCTAACGAGCCTGACGCTGCAGGGCCTGCGCCACCGCTACTACCACGAGGGGAGCGACGACCTGTTCACGCTCGGCCCGGTGGACCTGAGTTTCTCTCCCGGGCAAGTCACGTATCTGGTGGGCGGCAACGGCAGCGGCAAGACCTCGCTGGCCAAGCTGCTGGTGGGGTTGTACCGTCCGGAGCAGGGCGTCATCCTCTTCAACGAGGACGTGGTGGACGACGCGAGCCGCGACCGCTACCGCCAGGCGTTTTCGGCCATCTTCTCCGACTTCCATCTCTTCGAGCACTTGCTCGACGGCCCTGTGGCGGACCTCGATGCGCGCGGTAACCAGCTCATCGAGAAGCTGCACCTGCAGCACAAGGTGCAATTGAAGAACGGGGCCTTCACGACGCGGGCGCTGTCTCAGGGCCAACGCAAGCGCCTGGCGCTGGTCGTGGCCTATCTGGAGGATCGGCCTTTCCTGGTCTTCGATGAATGGGCCGCCGACCAGGACCCCGTCTTCAAGGAAGTGTTCTATCGCGAGCTGCTGCCCGCGCTCAAGGCGCAGGGCAAGTGCGTGCTCGTGATCTCGCACGATGACCGCTACTTCCACCTCGCCGACCGGCTGGTGCGCATGGAAAACGGACAGGTCGCGGCCGTGGAGGTGCCACCGTCCATGGCGGCCGGAAGCCTGGCGCCGCTGCGGCCATCGCAGCCTCCTTCCGAGCAGGGCAGTGCCGGTGTCGCGGTGCACCGATTCGCGGCAGACGGCCGTGCAGATGATCGTGCCGTGGCCTGATGACGTTGGTTCGACATGAGCGGGCAGGCCTCACGCGGGTTCGGCGCTTGGCGGCATGCGGTCGGCGTGGCGCCGTGGCCTGGGCCGCCGTGCTGGCGGCCAGCGTGGCGGGGGCGTCGCCGGATCGGGTTCCTTCGGGGCCTGCCTTGCTGCCGGCCGCCTTGCGGCTGAGCCACGCCTTGCCGGATGGGGCGGCTGTGCCGGTGCTGGCCGATGCCACGCCCATTGGGGGCTTCGTGCAGGTCGCGCCGGTGACGGGCTCGATGCCGACCCGCCGCACCGAACTGCGCATGGCCCACGACGGCAAGTTCCTCTACGTCAAGGTGCATGCCTTCGATCCCGAGCCTTCGGCCATCGTGGCCCAGCAGATGCGGCGCGACGTGGAGGACATGCTCACCGAGGACCAGGTCACGCTGGTCTTCGATCCTGACGGCGAGGGCCGCAACGGCTACCTGTTCGCCGTCAACGCCAACGGCGCGCAGTTTGACGCGCTGGTCTTCGACGGTGGGCAGATGCGCTACGACTGGGACGCCTTGTGGCGCAGCGAAGCGCACATCGGGGCCGACGGCTGGCATGCCGAGATCATGATCCCGCTGTCGGTCTTCGGCCGGCGCGGCCCCGTGGACACACAGACGCTGCGCACGTGGCGCTTCAATGCCGAACGCTGGATGCCCCGCGGCAGCGAGCGCTCGCGGCTGGCCGGCATACAGCCGGACAAGCAGGTGTACTCCTTGGGAGATGCCTTGCCCCTGCCGGCCATCACCTCGGATCAGGAGGACTGGGGGCTGAGGCTCAAGCCGTCGCTGCGTGTCACCCGCGAATCGTCCGCCGCCACGGGCACGGGCCGTGCGCGGCAGCGCCTGGAGCCGGGCCTGGAGGTGTTCCACGAGAGCACGTCGGGCCTGCGCACCACGGCGGCCTTGAACATCGATTTCGGCGAGGCCGAGGCCGACGAGCGTGCCGTCAACCTCACGCGCTTCGAATTGCTGCGGCCCGAGAAGCGAGAGTTCTTCCTGCGGGATGCGGGCCGCTTCACCTTCGGTGGGTTGGTGGAAAGCGCCGTGATCCCCTACTACTCGCGCCGCATCGGCCTGGACGAGACGGGGCGCGCGCGCAGCCTGGACGCCGGCCTCAAGTTCTCCGGCCAGTGGTCCGGCTTCGACTTCGGCCTGTTCGGTGCCCGCGTGGCAGGCGGGCCCACCGAGCCCGGCGAGCCGGACCAGCCCGCGGCCGACGTGGCCGTGCTGCGCGTTGCGCGAGCGCTGGGCGAGCGCAGCCGCATCGGCTGGATGGCCACACGCGGCAACCCCGAGGGCGCTGCGGGCAGCGCCCTGTGGGGTATGGACTACCAGTACCGGAACACCGATTGGGCGCTGTCCGGCGGCCAGGGCGGCAAGACCCTGGAGACGCATGCCTGGGTGCAGCAGTCCACCAATGCGGGCCTTGGCAACGGCCAGGCCTGGGGCGGCAGCGTGATGTTCCCCAACGTCGGCCTCACGGGCAGCGCCGATTGGCAGCACGTCGACGCGAGCTTCAAGCCCGCCCTGGGCTACTTGGCGGAGGCCGGTGTGACGCGGGGACAGGGCCAGATCGGCTGGTGGCATCGCACCGCAGAGGGCGGGAGCATCATCCCGGAGGTCGACTGGAACTATCGACGCAAGCTCGACGGCACCGAGAAGTCGTGGCTGTTGAATCCCGAGATCGGCTGGACCAGCGCGGCCGGCGACACGGTGATGGCCGAGGTGTTCTTCGAGGGCGATCGCGTGGCCTCCGCCTACAGCCCGGTACCCGGGGTCACCATCCAGCCCGGCAGCTACGGGTGGCACTACCTGTTCGGCTACCTGGAAACCGCCCCCTCCCGGCCGGTGTCGGCCGTGGCGGAGTTGCGCAGCGGCGGCTACTACGACGGGCATCGTAACGACCAGACGGTGCACCTTGCCTGGAAGCCCAGCCCGCGCTGGGGCTGGCGGGTGGGCGTGGCGCGCAACGCCATCAGCCTGCCAACGGGCAGCTTCACCGTGCGCACGGCCAGCCTGCGCCTGGACCACACACCGCATACCCGCCTGGCCCAGAGCCTGCTGGTGCAGTGGGACAACGTATCGAGCCAGCTGGGGGTGAGCGCGCGGCTGCGCTGGTGGTGGGCGCCCGAGCGGGAGGTGATCTTCTCGCTGGACCGGCTGGGCTACACCGGCGGGCAGCGCGAGCTGCTGCCCAACCAGACCCGCGCCATGCTCAAGCTGGTGTGGAATTTCGAGCGCTGACACGGATCGCTGCGCATACGGTGCGCCTGGTCGAGTCGCAATGTGCGGCCCGCTGCAAGGGCTTCAATGCAGTGGTTGCGCAAGATGCTATGGCGGAAAGTGATATGGCAAACAAGTTGCAGCGGTTGATTCCTGCTGTCCCTGCTGTTCCCGCTGTTGGCGGCGCATCGCCGACAGTGCAACTTCAAGTGGAGAAGGGTTCGCCGGCAACGCCGGATTTCGCCTGGGAGCTTCATGGCCTCGGCATTCGGCCGACGACCACGCGCTTGCAGATTCTTGCGCTGCTGCACCGCGAGCAAGGGCGCTGGATGCGCGTGGGAGAGGTCTACAGCGCCTTGTTGGGCCAGAACGGCGAGGAGGCCTTGCCCAGCATCTACCGCAATCTCAAAGACCTGGAGCGGGCGGGCCTGGTACTGCGCATCTGGGAAGAGGGCAGCCGCGGTGTCCACACGGTGTACCAGCTTCGCAGCGACCGGGCCACCCCGGCCGCCTTCGTGCTGGTTTGCGAAGGCTGCAACGCGCGGTTCGCTTCGGCGGATCCGGTGCTCAGCAAGGCGCTGCACATGGCGCGGCAAGCCGCGTCGGGCGAATCGGAGCTGCCCCTCACATTTCGCATTGCATGCATGAATCAGCATGCTTGCGCCAAGGCTGGGCGGGCGCGTGACGGGATGCCTGGAGCTCGCAAGCCGCAGCCGATGCCGGTTTGACCGTGCGTTGAAGCTACCTGCCATGGACTGCGCCGCCCTTGCTGCCGGCCACCTGTCGCTTGCCCATACGGGCAGGTGGCATACGGGCTCACTGGCGCAGTTCCCGCGTGCTCACGCCTGCATCTCCCCGAACGTGATCCGCACCGTCTCCAGATGGCGCCGCAGTGCCTCCAGTTGCGCCTGCAGCGCCGGCGGATCCGTGTCCGCGTGCTCGATCTGCTGGCAGCAATGCGCCGCCCAACGGAAGCCGTGCAGGGCGAAGCTGCCCGCCAGCCGGTGCGCGATGCTGCGCAGCGAGGCACCGTCGCCCTCCCGCAGGGCTTGCGCCATCTCGTCCAGCGCCTGCCGGCGTGAATGCAGGAAGCTCGGCAGCGTGTCGCGCAGGTCCGGGTCCAGCTCCAGCGCCGCTTGCGGATCGGGCAGTGGTTGCGGCAGCACCGGCGACGCAGCAGGCGGCCCGCCCGGCACGCCGCCCGCGCCGCGCAGGGCGCGGTGCAGCTCCTGGCGCCCAACGGGCTTGCTCAGGTAGAGGTCGAAGCCCGCCTGCAGGCAGCGGCTGCGCGTGGCCTCGTCCTCGTGCGAGGTCAGCGCGACCACGAGCGTGGGCCGGCAGCGCGTTTCCTTTTCCCGCGCGCGCAGCGCCTGCACCGCCTCGACGCCACTCATCAGCGGCATCTCCAGGTCCATGAAGATCACGTCCGCGGGCTGCGCTTCGTGCGCCTGCAGCGCCGCGCACCCGGTCGTGGCCGTGCGCAGCGTCAGCGGCGGGCTCGGCAGGCTGCGGCGCATCACCAGCAGGTTGTGCTCGTCGTCGTCCACGATCAACACGTTCAGCCGCGGCAGCTCGGCCTCGTCCGCGCGGTCCGTGTCCTGCGGCGGCGCGTCTGCCGGCCGGGCCGGTGCCGCGCCATGCCCGGCCGCCGAGCGCAGCCGCAGGCTCAGCGTCGTGCCCTCGGCCTCGTCGGTGCGCATGGCCAGCTCGCCCTCCTGGATGCGCGCCATCAGCCGCGCCGAGTAGGTGCCGAAGCCCGACCCGTCACTCTTGCCGGCGGTGGCGTACTTCTCGAAGAAGCGACCGCGCACCGCCGCGGGCACGGCACCCAGGTTGTGGATGTGCACCCACAACGGGTCGCCCGGCACCAGCCGGATCGTCACCACGCTGTCCTGCGGCGCCGCCTCGATGGCGTTCTTGAGCAGGTTCGCCAGGATCGAGTAGCACAGCGTCTCCTCGGCCAGCGCCAGCATCGGGGCCGCCTCCGGCCCGCTGCGCTGGCGCACGCACACCGACACCCGGCGCGCGGCCGTGAGCGCCCCCAGGTCGGCCACCACCTTGTGCAGCAGCAGCTCCAGGTCCACCGCCGCGGGTTCGAAGCGGTAGCTGCCCTGCTCCATTTTCAGCAGGTCCAGCGACAGGTTGACCATGGTCAGCACGCGGTAGCCGGCGCGCTCGACCAGCGCCAGCAGCTCCGCCTGGTCGGCGTTGAGGGCGCCGGCCTCGCGCACCAGGCGCGGCAGCGCCACGATGCTGGCCAGCGGCGTCTTCAGGTCGTGGCGGCTCATACGCTCGACCTCCTCGCGCAGCCGCATGTTCTCCTTGAGGTAGGTGTTCTGCAGCTCCAGTTGGGCGGCTTGCGCAGCCGCCTGGCGCGCGGCGTCGCGTTCGCGGCGCGCGGCCAGTACTTGGTCGGCCATGCCGATGGTGAGCACCAGGGCCTGCCACACCAGCGACAGGGCGTAGAGGAATTCGCCTTCGAAAGGCAGCCGCACGCCCATGCCTTGCAGCGCGCGCAGGGCCACCGATACCGTCAGCGGGGCCCAGCTCACGATGTAGTAGACGGCATAGCGGTTGCCGCGCAGCGTCATGCAGACGCCGGTGCCCAGCAGCAGCAGGTAGTTCACCAGGATCGCCACCGACAGCACCACGCCGGCGTAGTCCAGGTGCACCGGCGACAACAGCAGCAGGGCCGCCCCGGCGAGCGCGGCCGCGCGCAGGCGGGCGTACAGGCGCGACAGCCGCGGCGCCTGCTGCGGCAGCGACAGGAAGCCGCGCGTGAAGCCCAGCGAGAACACCATCGCCAGCGTCGCCAGCAGCCACTGGCCATGCATGCCAAGCCGCGCCCACAGCGCGCCGCCGGGCCAGGCGTAGACGTAGCCGGCGTTGCAGGCCGTGAACAGCAGCAGCGTGAGCTGGTAGAGCGTGTAGTGGCCCAGCATGCGCTCGCGCAGCACCGCCCAGTAGCAGGCGGCGATGACGGCGAAGGTCAGCACCGCCGTGTAGAACACGGCGTTGCTGACCAGGCGCAACCGCTCCTCGGCGCGCCAGGCCTCGGCATCCATGAGCTTGACGCGCACGATCGCGCGATGCTGGTGCGACACGTGCAACAGCAAGGGCGTGCCGCGCACCAGTACGTCGGGCAGCTCGAAGACCTGGGCGTAGGCCGCCACCGGCATGTCCGGCGCGGGCCGCAGCTTCGTTCGCGTCTCGCGCGCGCCGTAGGGCAGCACCAGCGTCAGCGGCCCCGACACGTTGCCCTCCACGATCAGTACCGACCGCACCGGCAGCATCGAGGGCGTGATGCGCAGCCAGCTGCCGTGGTCCCGGAAGGGCAGCGTGAGCTGCACGGCGTCGGCCGACAGCGCCGGCGCCTGCCGCGCCGCGTCGACCTCGCGCACGCTGGCATCCAGCGCCAGCAGCTCGACCTTCAGCCGCACCAGCGGGGACGGCGCCGCGCCCGCGACGCCACAGGCCAGCAGCGCGCCCAGCAGCCACAGCCAGCGCAGCAGCCTCGCGGCGGCGCAGGTTCCCTCGCCGCGCGTCATGACGCCTCCACGAAGCGCACCGGCGTGTCGTCGAGGTGGCGGCGCAGCTCGTCCAGCCAGGCAGCCACCTGCGCCGGCGCCGGTGCGGGCGCGTTCTCGATGCGCAGGCAGCCCTGCGCCGCCCAGGTGTAGCCGTAGAGCGCGAAGCTGCCGGCCAGCCGGTGCGCCAGGCGCCGTACCGCCGCCAGGTCCTCGTGCGCCAGGGCCTGTGTGGCCTCTTCGATCAGCGCACGGCGCGAGGCCAGGAACGCGGGCAGCCGCTCGCGCAGGTCCGCGGGTACGAGCACCGGCCGGTCATCGCCCGGCAACGGCCCGCCCTCTGTGCCCCGCTCGGCGGCCTCCGGCTGCGCCTTGATCTCGAAGCGGTAGCCCACGCCATAGACGGAGTGGATGAAGCCATGGCCGGGCGCGGCGGCGGCAAGCTTGCGCCGCAGGTTCTTGACGTGGCTGTCCACCGCGCGGTCGAACACCTCGGTGCTGCCGTCGTAGGCCAGCTCGATGAGCTGCATGCGCGAGAACACCCGTGCGGGCTGCGCCGCCAGCACCCCCAGCAGCCGCAGCTCCTGCGGCGTGAGGTCCAGCGGCCGGCCCCGCCACAGCGCGCGCTGGGCCGCGGCGTCCAGCTCCAGCAGGCGTGGCGGCGCTGTGGGCCGGGCCTGTGCCGGCGGCTGCGGCAGCCGCCCCAGGCGGCGCAGCAACGCCTGCACGCGCGCCACCAGCTCGCGCGGGCTGAAGGGTTTGCACAGGTAGTCGTCGGCACCCAGGTCGAAGCCCAGCAGCCGGTCCATCTCCTCGCCACGGGCGGACACCATCAGGATAGGCACGTTGCTGAAGGCGCGCAGCGCGCGGCAGACCTCGGTGCCGTCGGCGCCGGGCAGCATCAAGTCCAGCAGCACCAGGTCTGGTGCGTGCGCGCGCACGTGGGCCACCACCGCGTCGCCGCGCGACAGGCGCTCCGTGCGCAGCCCGGCGCGCTGCAGGTGCTCCTGCTGCAGCGCGGCCACGTGCTCGTCGTCTTCCACCACCAGTACCCGTGGCGCTTGCCCGGCATCGTTCATTTTTTTCCTTCCCCAGCGCCCTCAAGCCCTGCCTGCCAGGCGGTCCGCGTCCCGGCGCAGGCCATCGAAGCCCGTGATTGTTCCTTCACCGGCGGCAGGGGCCGCCGGCCGCGGCTCAGGCGCTGACCACGGCGCGGATGCGCGCCAGGATGTCGACCATGGGCGCGTGCTTGGACACGCCTGGGCGCCCGGCGATGACGCCGTCGAGCTGCGCCGACTCGCTGGGCGAGACGATGGAGGTCAGGTACAGGAAGGGGATGTCGCGCGTGTCCGGCGCCTGCGCCAGCGCGCGGCAGACGGCCCCGCCGTCCATGACCGGCATGTCGATGTCGCACACGATGACGTCCGGGTGCTCGCTGCGCGCCACCTCCACCACGCGCGTCGGGTCGTTGACCGCGACCACGTCGTAGCGCGACCCCAGCTTGATCTGCAGGTAGTCCGTGACCGCCGGGTCGTCATCGACCAGCAGGGCTTTTTTTCTCTCGCTCATGACTGCGGCTTCCTCTTCGCGCCCGCGGGCCACTTCGCAAGTGGCCTGGCTGCGTACGCGGCGCATTGTCCGGTGCCGGGCGGGTGGCGCCCAGGCTTGCCCGAGATGGGTGGCGGTTCTCCCAAATTCCTCCACATTCGCCGCTTAAAAACCGTGCCATGCCGCCGGGGTGCCCGGCCAGAAGAAATGCGGGACGGCGCCTGGACGGGCCCTCCCGCGGCAACCAGCGCAAATCAGTCAGGGGAGGAATCGGTCATGGGCATGTTCAGTTGGGCCAAGAAGGCCTGGAGCGATGTATCGAGCACGGTGACCAGTTGGGCCAAGACGGTGGAGAACACCGTCAGCGACATCGGCAATGACATCCAGAGCCTGGGCGACGACTTCGCGGCGCTGGGCAACGACATCAAGGGACTGGCCGAGGACATCGCCAAGCTCGGCTACACCAAGAAAGACTTCGGCAACGGCAACGACAACTACACCTCGTGGTCGTTGGGCGCCAACATCCTCAACGGCAACGGCGGCGACGATACGCTCAAGGTGACGGCCGGCGCCTACAACGTGCTGCGCGGCGGCGACGGCAACGACACGCTCACCATCACCGTCGGCGGCTACAACAAGATCGACGGCGGCAGCGGCAACGACAGCATCTCGGTGAGTGCCGGCATCTACAACGACCTCTCCGGCGGCGATGGCGACGACACCATCACGGTGGACGCAGGCGCGGTGGCCGTCGTGGACGGCGGCAACGGCAACGACAGCATCAAGGTGCTGGGCGCCAAGAACACGGTCAACGCCGGCTGGGGCAACAACTACGTCTACGCCGTCGGCGGCTCCAACAGCATCACGGCCTACGGCAACAACGACACCCTCGTGGCCTACGGCGGCTCCAACAGCATCAGCGCCGGCGACGGGGACAACAGCGTCGAAGCCACGGGCGGCTCCAACACGGTCACCGGCGGCGCGGGCAAGGACACCGTGAGCGTCAACGGCGCCTACAACAAGGTCACCACCTACGCCGGCAACGACAAGGTCAGCGTGCTGGCGGCGTCCAACACGGTGGACACCGGCGACGGCGACGACACCGTCTCGGCCGTGGGCGGCAAGAACACCATCGCCGCAGGCAACGGCAACAACAGCGTCGAGGCCTGGGGCGCGTCCAACACCATCACGGCCGGCAGCGGCAACGACACCATCAAGGCCTATGCCGGCGGCAACGCCATCACCGCGGGCGACGGCAACAACACCGTCACGGCCGTGGGCGGCGCCAACAAGGTCACCGGCGGCGCGGGCCAGGACACCTTCAGCGTGGACGGCGCCAGCAACACCGTCACCACCTACGCCGGCAACGACAAGGTCAGCGTGCTGGCGGCGTCCAATACCGTGGACACCGGCGACGGCGACGACACCGTCTCGGCCGTGGGCGGCTCCAACACCATCGCCGCAGGCAACGGCAACAACAGCGTCGAAGCCTGGGGCGCCAGCAACACCATCACGGCCGGCAGCGGCAACGACACCATCAAGGCCTACGCCGGCAGCAACACCATCACCGCGGGCGACGGCGACAACACCGTCACGGCCGTGGGCGGCGCCAACAAGGTCACCGGCGGGGCGGGCCAGGACACCTTCAGCGTGGATGGCGCCAGCAACACCGTCACCACCTACGCCGGCAACGACAAGGTCAGCGTGCTGGCGGCGTCCAACACCGTGGACACCGGCGACGGCAACGACACGGTGTCGGCCGTGGGTGGCAAGAACACCCTCACCACCGGCAGCGGCAACGACACCGTCACCGCCACCGGCGCCTGGAACGTCATCGACACCAGCGGCAGTGCCGCCTACGAGACCGTCACGACCTTCGTCACCAAGACGGTCAACCTCGGCCTCTTCAAGTCCACCATCACGCTGCCCGTGACGACCACGGTGCTGGTCAGCGACGACAGCGACAGCGTCAGCGCCGACGGCGGCTACAACACGGTCAAGGTCGGCGACGGCAGCAACACCGTGTCCGCCGCCGGCGGCTACAACAAGATCAGCGCCGGCTCGGGCAACGACACGCTCAAGGGCTATGGCGGCTACAACGAGATCACGGCCGGCAACGGCGACAACACCGTGGTAGCCGAGGGCGGCGCCAACAAAGTCTGGGGCGGCGCGGGCAAGGACACGGTGACGGTGGCCGGCGCGGCCAACTTCGTCTACACCTACGCCGGCAACGACAGCGTCACCGCCAACGGCGCGAGCAACACCATCGAGACCGGTGACGGCGACGACACCGCCGTGCTCAACGCCGCCACCAACACGCTGGACGCCGGTGCGGGCAACGACACCATCACGGCCAACGCCGCCAGCAACGTCATCAAGGCCGGCGAAGGCAGCAACAGCGTCACCGCCCGCGGCGGCTACAACCAGATCAGCGCCGGCGCGGGCAACGACAGCTTCAACGCCTACGGCGGCTACAACAAGCTCACGGCCGGCGACGGCGACAACGCCCTCACCGCCGAGGGCGGCGGCAACGAGGTCACCGGCGGCGCGGGCAAGGACCAGGTCACGGTCGCGGGCGCCTCCAACGTCGTCCACACCTACGGCGGCAACGACGCCGTGACCGCCAACGGCGCGAGCAACGTCATCGCCAGCGGCGACGGCGACGACACCGTCACGCTCAACGGCGCCAGCAACGTGCTCGACGCCGGCGCGGGCAACGACACCATCACCGCCAACGCCGCGAGCAACACCCTCAAGGCCGGCGAAGGCAACAACACCATCACCACCTACGGCGGCGCCAACGTCATCAGCGCCGGCAGCGGCAACGACGTCGTCACCGCCGCGGGCGCGGCCAACGTCATCGACGCCGGCGGGGGCGCCAACACCGTCACCGCCTGGGGCGGCGGCAACGGCGTCACCACCGGCAGCGGCAACGACAGGATCACCGTCGGCGGCGGCGTCAACGTGGTGCTGGCCGGCGACGGCAACAACACCGTGGCGGCCTACGGCGGCGCCAATGCCGTGACCACCGGCAGCGGCAACGACGATGTCGACGCCTACGGCGGCGCCAACGTGATCGTGGCCGGCAAGGGCCAGGACAACGTGCTGGCGCTGGGCGGCGCCAACGGCGTCTACACCGCCGACGGCAAGGACCTGCTGCTGGCCGGCGGCGGAGCGAACCTCGTGGTCGCCAACGGCGACAACAGCCTGGCCATCGCCGCCGGCGCGGCCAACGTGGTGGCCGTCAACGGCCAAGACAACGTCGTCGCGGCAGTGGGCCTGTACAACGTGCTCGCCACCACCCAGGGCGGCAACGTGCTGGCCGGCGTGGGCATGGGCAACGCGATGTTGGTCAACGGCGGCGACAGCACCCTGGTGGCCGCGGGCGGCACCAACGTGGTGCTGAGCACCGAGGGCGACAACACCATCGTCGCGCTGGGCGGCTCCAATGTCGTCGCCACCGAGCTCGGCGGCCTGCTGCAGGACCTGGGGGACGTGGGGGCCTCGGCCCTGTCGAAGGAACTGTCCGGCGTGATTGGCGACAGCGCCGCCAAGGCCGTGGACCAGGCCGTGGGCAAGGCCGTCACCGACTACATCAAGACGGGCCACGGCGACGACACGGTCGTGGCCGTCGGCGCGCTCAACGTCGTCTACACCGGCGCGGGCGACGACGTGATCACGGTGGCCGGCCAGAACAACGTCACGCTGACCAACGGCGGCGACAACGTCGTCACCGCCCTGGGCCAGAACAACCTGGTCGTGAACACCGCGGGTGACAACGTCGTCACCGCCATCGGCCAGAACAACCTGGTGCTCAGCGGCATCGGCCAGGACATCGCGGAGATCGCCGGCCTGATCGACGATGCCGCCAACACCGCCGGCTCGGCCGCCTTCGAGAAATTCCTGGCCGCCAACGTCGCCAACGACCCGGGCAGCGACCTCGTCACCGCCATCGGCTCCAACAACATCGTCTACACCTCCGGCGGCGAAGACATCGTCACCGCCGTCGGCAGCACCAACGTGGTGTGGGCCGGCGCCGATGCCGACGTGGTCACCGCCATCGGCTCCAACAACGCGGTGGTGCTGGGCAGCGCCGTGGAGACCGGCGCCTCGCTGGTGGGCGTGGTGGACGCCGTGACCGCCGGCATCGTGGCCACCGACTACGTGGGGGCCCTGGGGCTGGACGGTGCCGCCGCCGGGCAGGACGGCAGCGACATCGCCATCGTGGTGGGCAGCAACAACGCCGTCATCGGCGGCAGCGGCGGCAACGTGATCACGGCACTGGGCAGCAAGAACGGCATCATCGGCGGCGCCGGCGACGACACCATCACCACCATCGGCACGCACAACGTCGTGGTCGCCGGTGCGGGCAGCGACGTCGTGACCGCCATCGGCAAGTACAGCGAGGTGGCCGCGGGCGCGGGCGACAACGTCGTCACGCTGCTGGGCAAGGGCAACGCCGTGACGGCCGGCGACGGCGACGACGTGATCACCAGCGTCTCGCTCAGCGGCTCCACCACCACCCAGACCGAGACCGGCAGCACCAAGAGCGCGGACCTCAACTACAACGCCGTGTACGCCGGCGACGGCCACAACATCGTGACGCAGGTGGGCGCCGAGAACCTGGCCGTGACCGGGGACGGCCGGGACATCGTCACGCTGGTCAACTTCGGCTCCAGCACCTCCAGCAGCAGCACCGTCGAGGAGGAGGGCGCCGGCACCACCACCACCAAGACCAGCTACGACACCTCCGTCAACGCCGCCTACACCGGCGGCGGCGACGACGTCGCCGTGATCTACGGCCAGCACAACGTGCTGCTGTCGGCCGGCGGCGACGACACCGTGGTGGTGTGGGGCAGCAGCAGCAGCTTCAAGACCGAGTCCAAGACCACCACCGTCACGGACGACGACACGACCAGCACCAGCAAGTCCGGCTTCAACATCGACACCGGCTTCAACGTGGTGATCACGGGCGAGGGCAACGACACCGCGGTGCTCAAGGGCGTGCAGACCGTGGCCGTCACCGGCGCGGGCGACGACACGGTGGTGTCCGTCTCCGACAGCACCAACATCGTCGTCACCGGCGCCGGCCACGACACGATCATCTCGCTGGCGCCGGCCACCATCTTCAACTCGCTGGAGAGCTTCGCCGAGAACGACTTCGCCACGCTGGGCGATGGCATCAGCGGCGGCATGAGCCTGTTCTCCATCGCCAAGCAGGCACGCGCGGCCTACAACGGCGACTTCTCCAGCCTGTACGCGATCGGCAACATCATCGACGCCGGCGACGGCAACGACGTGGTGTTCGCCTCTTCCGCGGGCAGCTACATCGGCGGGGGCAACGGCGACGACGTGATGATGGGCTTCGGCTGGGGCTTGATCGACCACCTGCTCGACGTCAACGCCGGCGGCATCGGCAGCGCCGTGGACGGCCTGGCCGACGCGCTGGACGGCGTCCGCTCGGTCCTGTCGGACTCGCTGCTGGGCGACATCGCCAAGACCTTCGACAAGGTCACGGACCAGGTGGTGGACGCCGCTCAGGACGTGGCCGGCATCGTCTCCGACGTCGGCCACGGCGTGGACGGCCTGCTCGACAAGGGCCTGGCCAGCCTGAATTCGGTCACCGGGCTGGACCTGGATTTCGACGTCAGCGGCGGCGTGGACAGCGCCATGGCCAGCAGCCTGTCGTGGCTCGGCAGCACGATGAATTCGCTGGACACCACCGTCGAGGGCTGGACCGATGACGGCTGGCTCGCCGACGCCTTCGACTGGATAGGCACGGCCGCCGGCGACCTCGGCGACGTGATGAGCAACGCCAGCGACAGCACCGGCTTCACCATCGGCCTGTCGGCGGTGATGGGCTATCTCACCTACACCTACTCGGGCAACAACGACCTCACCGCCGGCGCCGGCAACGACACGCTCTACAGCGGCATGGGCGACGACGACCTGCGCGGCGGCGCCGGCACCGACACCTACGTGTTCTACGTGGGCGACGGCCGCGACACCATTGACGAAATCGCCGGCGGCAACGACCACATCGAGGTGCACGCCAGCCGGCTGTGGGACGAGGACTTCACGCTGTCCACGGCCAACATCGTCACGGCGATGAACGGCGACGACCTGGTGATCGCCTTCGTGCAGGACGACGTCTGCTACGGCCGCATCACCATCGCCGACGAGGCCTCGGTGAACGTGCAGGACCTGACCCTGTTCTCGACCAGCGGCCAGCAGATCGCCAGCGTGAACATCGACGACCTGGTCGCGATGGAGAAGGTGAGCTACGACAAGATCGCAGGCTACGACATGGCCAGCATCTGGAGCGCGGACAAGCTTTCCGACTTCAGCGAGCTGGTGGTGCAGGCGCTGGCCGGCAGCTCGGCGACGCAACACAGCGATCTCGTGATCGCCTGAGGCTGGGGCGAAGCCGCCGCGTGCCTGCCGGGGCACGCGGCCCTCTTCATGCGTCTGAACCTCCCGGTGCTCGGTCCACCGAGCTGCATGCAGGAGGCACCGCAGCCTTTCAGCCTGGGTTAAGCGGACCGGCATCGTGTTTGCCGTGATGCCGGTGCAAGGCCTTCGCTTTCTGCAACCGCTTGCAGGCTGTGCGGGGCCCGTTGACCAACCCAGGGGCCCGTGCAATGACCATGACCGTCAGTGACCAAGTTCTGCAGCGTCTGCACGAATGGGGCGTGCGCCGCATCTTCGGCTACCCCGGCGACGGCATCAACGGGTTGATGGGTGCGCTGGATCGGTGCAGCGACCGCATCGACTTCATCCAGGCCCGGCACGAGGAGCTTGCTGCCTTCATGGCCACCGCGCATGCCAAGTTCACGGGCGAGGTGGGCGTGTGCATGGCCACCTCCGGACCGGGCGCCATCCACCTGCTCAACGGCCTGTACGACGCCAAGGCGGACCACCAGCCCGTGGTGGCCATCGTTGGGCAGCAGGCGCGCGCGGCGCTGGGCGGCGACTACCAGCAGGAAGTGGACTTGCTGAGCCTGTTCAAGGACGTGGCCCACGAGTACGTGCACATGGCCACCGTTCCGGCACAAATCCGCCATCTGGTGGACCGTGCCATGCGTATCGCACGCGACCAGCGCACCGTCACCTGCGTCATCCTGCCCAACGACCTGCAAGAGCTCAAAGCCGAGCCTGACCCGCCGCGCGAGCACGGCACCATCCACTCCGGCATTGGCCTCACGGCCAAGCGCGTGCTGCCGGCGCAGGCCGACCTGCAGGCCGCGGCCGACGTGCTCAACGCCGGAGAGCGCGTGGCCCTCCTTGCCGGCGCCGGTGCGCTGCACGCCACCGACGAGCTCATCGCCGTGGCCGACACGCTGGGCGCGGGCATTGCCAAGGCGCTGCTGGGCAAGATGGCCGTGCCCGACGACCTGCCCTACGTCACCGGCGCCATCGGCCTGCTGGGCACCGTGCCGAGCTGGGACATGATGAACGGCTGCGACACGCTGCTGATGGTGGGCTCCAGCTTCCCGTACTCGGAATTCCTGCCCAAGGAGGGCCAGGCGCGCGGCGTGCAGATAGACAGCGACGGCCGCAAGCTCTCGCTGCGCTACCCGATGGAGGTCAACCTCGTCGGCGACAGCCGGCTCACGCTGCAGGCGCTGCTGCCGCTGCTGAAGCCCAAGACCGGCCGGGCGTGGCGCGACAAGATCGAGGCCGGCGTGCGCCAGTGGTGGCAGGTGCTGGAGCAGCGCGCCATGAACGAAGCTAAACCCATCAACCCGCAGCGCGTGTTCTGGGAGCTGTCGCCGCGGCTGCCCGCCAACGCCATCCTCACCTGCGACTCCGGCACCTGTGCCGCCTGGTACGCGCGCGACCTCCAGGCCCGGCGCGGGATGATGGGCTCGCTCTCCGGCGGCCTGGCCACGATGTGCCCGGCCGTGCCCTATGCCACCGCCGCCAAGTTCGCCTACCCGGATCGCCCGGTGGTGGCGCTGGTGGGCGACGGTGCGATGCAGATGCTGGGCCTCAACGCGCTGGTGACCATCGCGCACCAGTGGCGGCGCTGGAGCGACCCGCGGCTGGTGGTCATGGTGCTGCACAACGGCGACTTGAACATGGTCACCTGGGAGCAGCGCGTGGGCGCGGGCGACCCCAAGTTCGAAGCCTCGCAGGCGCTGCCGGCCTTTCCCTTCGCGCAGTACGCGCAGATGCTGGGCCTGCACGGCCTGCGGGTGGACCACCCGGACGCCATTGCCGGTGCCTGGGAGCAGGCGCTTGCGGCCGACCGCCCGGTGCTGCTGGAGATGGTGACCGATGCCAACGTGCCGCCGCTGCCGCCGCACGTGACGTGGAAGCAGGCGCGGCATTACGCCAAGGCGCTGCTGCACGGTGACCCCGAGGCGCTGCAGACCGTCATGGCCAGCATGCGCGAAGCCTGGGACGGGCTCACGGCCGGGCGCGGCGGCTGAGGCCCGCTGGCCGTGTGGTGGCTGGTGCTCGAAACCGCGGCTCTGCAGCGCTGCCTGCGCCCTCAACGCCCCGAGCCGCCCTGGCGCAGCGGCCGCAACTGCTGCGGCGGCTGCATGGCCGCGGGCTCCGTCACGCGCGTGGCGTAGTCCACGCTGCCCAGGCCAAACAGCAGCGCCAGCGTCCCGGCGGCCACGGCGGCGGCCACGCGGGCCAGGGCGGCGCTGCGGCCCAGGCCCATGAACAGCGCCAGCACCAGGGCAGACTTGAGCGCCGCGATGGCCAGCCCTATCGCCACGTTGAGCCGCCCAAGCGGCAGGTAGGCGCTGCCCAGGCTCAGCAGCAGCAACGCCAGCAGCGCGGCCCAGGCCATGCCGATGCGCCGGCAACGGCGCGCGAAGTCGTGCTCGCTCACGAAGCCCTCCCGGCCAGGTACAGCAGTGGGTACAGCACGATCCAGACGATGTCCACGAAGTGCCAGTACAGCCCGGCGACCTCAACGTGCCCGGCATCGGCCCAGGGCGAGCCCCGCCACGCACCCAACGCGAAAGTGCCCAGCAGCCCAACGCCGATGAGCAGGTGCAGCGCGTGCAGGCCCGTCATCACGAAATAGAGCATGAAGAACAGCTCCGCCCCGGTGTGCCGTGCCAGCGCGAAGCCGGGGCCGGGAAACAGCCCTTCGTGCCATTCCTTGGCGTACTCCACGCCCTTGAGCGCCAGGAAGGCCACGCCCAGCAGCGCGGCCCCGGCCAGCAGCCACGCCGCCGCGCGCCGGCGCCGCTCCTGCGCCGCGCAGGCGGCAGCCACGGCCACCAGCGCGCTGCTGGTGAGCAGCAGCGCCGTGTTGAGCGTGCCCAGCACCACGTGCGTGTGGCGGCTGGCCTCGCTGAAGCCATCGCTCCATTGGGTGCGGCCCCAGGCGTAGGCAACGAACAGCCCGCCGAAGAACAGCAGCTCGGTGGCGAGGAAGATCCACATGCCCAGCGGCCCCGTGTCCGGCGGCGGCGCTGCGGCTTCGGCACGGGCGGCGGTGCTCATGGCGGCGTGGTGCCGGCATCCGGCAGCGGGTGCTCCTGGATGTCCGTGCCGCGGGTGGCCGGCTCTGCCGCCGTGGGCTCGTAGTCGTACACCCGCCGCGGCGGCCGGGGCGGCTCGTCGAAGTTGTGCGTGGGCGGCGGCGAGCCGGTCTGCCACTCCAGCCCGGTGGCGCCGAAGGGGTTGTCCGTGGCGCGCCGGCCGTCGGCCAGCGACCACGCCAGGTACACCAGCGGCAGCAGGTAGCCCAGCGCCAGCACCACCGCGCCGCTGGAGGAGAAGAGATTGAGCACCTGGAACTCCGACGGATAGGCGTGGTAGCGCCGCGGCATGCCGTGCAGGCCCAGCAGGTACTGCGGGAAGAAGGTGAAGTTGAAGCCCAGGAAGATCAGCACCGCCGCGATGCGGGCCCAGACCTCGGAATACATCCGGCCCGTGACCTTGGGCCACCAGAAGTGCAGCGCGCCGAAGTACGCCATCACCGAGCCGCCGACCATGATGTAGTGGAAGTGCGAGACCACGAAGTACGTGTCCGACAGGTGCACGTCCAGCGACAGCGAGGCCAGGAACAGGCCCGTCAGGCCGCCGATGGTGAACAGCCCAACGAAGCCCAGCGCGTAGAGCATGGGCGCATCCAGGCGGATGACGCCCTTGTGCAGCGTGGCGGTCCAGTTGAACACCTTGATGGCCGAGGGAATGGCCACCAGGAAGCTCAGCAGCGAGAACACCAGGGAAGCCGCCGGCGACTGCCCGGCCACGAACATGTGGTGGCCCCACACCAGGAAGCCGATGCTGGCGATGCCCAGGATGGCGTAGGCCATGAAGCGGTAGCCGAAGATGGGCCGGCGCGCGAAGCAGGGCACGATCTCGCTGACCACGCCCATGGCCGGCAGCACCATGATGTAGACCGCCGGGTGCGAGTAGAACCAGAACAGGTGCTGGAACAGCAGCGGGTCGCCGCCATGCGCCGGGTCGAACACCCCCACCTGGAACAGCCGCTCCGCCACCACCAGCAGCGCCGTGACGGCCAGCACCGGCGTGGCCAGCACCAGGATCATGCTGGTGGCGTAGATCGCCCACACGAAGAGCGGCAGCTGGAACCAGCCCAGGCCCGGCACGCGGCAGCGGTGCACCGTGACGATGAAGTTCAGCCCGGTGAGGATGGACGAGAAGCCGGTGACGAACACGCCCAGCAGCGTGAGCGTCACGTAGCCGTTGGAGAACATGGACGAGTAGGGCGTGTAGAAGGTCCAGCCCGTGTCCACGCCGCCCAGGAACAGCGCGGCCAGCGTCAGCACGCCGCCGGCGATGTAGACGTACCAGCTCAGCAGGTTCAGCCGAGGAAAGGCCAGGTCGCGCGCCCCGATCATCAGCGGCAGCAGGAAGTTGCCCATCACCGACGGAATCGACGGGATGAGGAACAGCCACACCATGATCACGCCGTGCGCGGTGAAGAGCTTGTTGTAGGTGTCGTCGCCCACCAGGTCGCCCGCCGGCGTGGCCAGCTCCAGTCGGATGAGGGTGGCCGCCGCGCCGCCGACGAAGAAGAAGGCCGTGATGGCGATGGCGTAGAGGATGGCGATGCGCTTGTGGTCGCGCGCCAGCAGCCAGGAGCGCAGCGTCAGCCCGTCGGCGAGGTAGCTCATGGCTTGTCCCCGTTCGTGGCGTGCAGCCAGGCGATCAGCGCCTGGATGTCCTCCTCGCTGACCTGCCCGGCGAACGAGGGCATCAGCGGCTCGAAGCCGGCCGCCACGTCCTTGCGCGGCAGCAGGATGCTGTCGCGCAGGTAGTTGTCGTCGGCCACCACCGTGCGCCCGTCCTGCAGGTGCACGGCGCGGCCGGGCAGGCCGTCGAGCAGCGGCGCGTGCACGGTGGAGCCGGCGGCGTGGCAGCCGCTGCAGCCGAGCTGGCGGAACAGGGCGAAGCCGTATTGCGCCAGGCTGGGCTGCGCCGGCCCTTCGGCGAGCCAGCGGCTGAAGTCGTCCGGGCGCATCACCACGATGCGGCCGATCATGTGCGAGTGCTCGCTGCCGCAGTACTCGGCGCAGAAGAGGCGGAACTCGCCCAGCTGCGTGGCCGTGAACCACAGCGCCGTGATGCGCCCGGGCAGCACGTCCTGCTTGAGCCGGAAGGCCGGCACGTAGAAGCTGTGGATGGCGTCCTGCGAGCTCATGCGCAGCAGCACCGGCTGGCCCAGCGGCACGTGCAGCTCGTTGATCTCGCGCCGGCCGTTGCGGTGCTGCAGCTTCCACATCCACTGCTTGGCCACCACCGCCACCGGCAGCGCCTCGGCCGGCGGGCGGTACAGCCGCAGGTAGTCGCGCGCGGCCCAGGCGTAGATGCCCACGAAGATCAGCAGCGGCGTCAGCGTCCAGGCCACTTCCAGCCACGTCAGGCTGCGCTTCGGCCTGGAGCGCTCGGCCGTGCTGCCCTGGCGGTAGCGCACGCAAAAGGCGGTGATCAGCACGCACACGGCCAGCGCCACGCTGCCGCACAGGACCACCATGGCCGTGAACAGCGCGTCCACCGGGGCGGCGGCGGTGGAGGCGGACTGGCCCAGCAGGTGGAAGCCCGCGGGCAGGCCGGCACCGGCTTCGGTGCTCATCGCGCCTTCCGTCCGGGCCGAGCCAGCCGCGCCACCAGGGCCAGCAGCGCCAGCGCCGTGAGCAGCCCCACCGCGCGCGCCGCCTGCATCACGGCCGCGCTGTGACGCCCCAGGCGCTCGTCGAGATGGGCGCACAGCAGTGCCAGGCGGTCGGACAGCCCGCCGATGCGGCCCTCACCGGCGGCTGCCACCGCCAGCCGCAGCTCCGCGGGGTCGAAGCGCACGCCCGGCAGGTAATGGGAGACGCGGCCCGCGGGCGTGAGCACCGCCACCACGGCGGGGTGGGCGTAGCCCTCCTGCGGGCCGTCGGCGGCGCCGGCGCGGCGGTAGCGCCAGCCCAGGGCTTGCGCCAGCGCGCGCAGCGCCGGTTCGGTGCCGGTGAGCAGCCGCAGCTCCAGCGGCGCATCCGGCGCTCGCCCGCCCTCCAGCGCATCGGCGTAGGCCAGGTTGGCTTGGCGCGCGGCTTGCGCGGCGGCCGGTGTGTCGGCCGGATCGATGCTCACCCGCACGATGCGGTAGGCGCCGCGGGGCAGGCCGCTGTCGTGCAGCGCTTCGAGCAGGCCGTGCATCAGCAGTCCGCACAGTTGCGCGCAGCGGTAGTAGCCCAATACCAGCAGCACGGGGCGGGCACCGAAAGCGTCGCCCAGGCGCACCGGGCGGCTGTCGCTGTCCACGAGCGGCAGGTCCGCAGGCAACGCGGCGTCCAGGCGCTGCTGCAGGCCGGCGTCGGGTGGTGCAGGAGGAATGGATAGCGGCTGTGCCAGCGCTTGGCTCCAGCCCAGCAGCCATGCGGCGAGGCAAGCTGCAAGCGTTGTGCGGCTTCTTGCAGGCGGCAGTCGAAAGCGTGGGCACGGCTCTCTCGTGATTGGCCGAGAGCTGGTTCGTTGGCCTACCGTTTCGTCGTCCCCGCGTAGGCGGGGACCCAGGCGGTCCCACGTCGGAGCGCTAGCGGCAAGGCAGGAAACACGAAGCCAGAGTCCTGCGACCGCATCCCGATCAGTTCCAGCCAGCTTGGGGACCGCCTGGGTTCCCGCCTTCGCGGGAATGACGAAATGGAGGGCGTGGCTTCGTAGCTTCCGTGATGCGGTCGCGTCTTCAACTTGGCTGAACAGGCCATGAACGGTCATGGTGCCCCTCCGGCCGCGCTCGCCGCCGCGCTGGCCGCGGGCGCCGCCAGCAGCGCCATTGCATTCTCGATCGGGATGTGCGCGATCCCCGCGCCGGCATCGACCCAGCCGCGCCCGTGCAACCGGGCTGCCTTCTCGGACCGATAGGCGGCCAAGTCCGGCTGCGGCGCGCTCTGTAGCCGAGGCCCGGGGACGGTCAGCGTGTAAGGCTGCGCCAGCCGCTCGCCGCCGGGGCGCATGCCCTGCCCGTGCAGCCACGACAGCACCAGGACCACCACGCCGATCACGGTGCCCGCGATGGCCGCGCCGGCCAGGGCGATGCATCCCGTGGGCAGATCAGGCGCGGACATGCCCAACCTCCTTTGCAGCCGGTGCCGGCGCAGTGGATGCCGCGGCCGCTGGCGCCTCGAACAGCAGCAGCCCCATCCCCAGCACCAGCAACGGCAGCAGCCACCAGCCCAGCCAGGTGCCGGTGGCCACCGAGGGCAGCACCAGCCAGGCGGTGTTGAGCGCCTGGGTCAGCAGCAGCCACGCCGCGATGAAGCCCAGCCGCCGCGGCCTGTCCTTGAGCGGGCGCTGCAGCAGCGCCAGCAGCGGCAGCGCCAACTGCAGCAGCACCAGTGCCACGCCCACCCCCCACCAGCCGCTGTGCAGTCGCGGCACGTACCAGGCGATCTCGGCGGGCAGGTTCTCGGCCCAAATGATCAGGAACTCCATGAACGCCAGGTAGGCCCAGGTCAGCAGCCACATCAGCAGCAGGTTGCCCAGGTCGCGTGCCACGGGCACCTGCTCGGCCGCCTCGGCTGCCAGCGCCGCGGGCGCCCGCCGCGCCAGTTGCCACGCGCCCAGCGCCGTGCCGCCCAGCGCCTGGCCCGCGAGCACGACCAGGCCGAAGGCCGTGCTGAACCAGCCCGGCACCAGCGACATCAGCAGGTCCACCGAGGCCAGCGTGCCGGTGAGCGCATACAGCGCCAGCGCCGCCGCCGCGCGGCCCTTGCTCGCCAGCGAGGCCGGGCGCGTGAGCCACCACCACAGCGCGCCGTACAGGGCCAGCCGCAGGGCGACGAACGGCGGCTGCAGCCAGAAGGTGGGGAAGGCCGGCCGCGCCAGCGCCTGCGCCCAGCCCTGCGGATCGGCCGCCCAGGGGTAGAGCTGGCGCAGCCCCAGCGCGAGCGGCAACAGCAGCAGCAGGGCCCATGGCAGCCGCGACGCCGCCGCCAGCGCCGCCGGCCGCAGCGCCCGGCCCCAGGCGCCGCCGACGAGGCGATGCAGCCACAGGTTCGCCACGCCGCCCAGCATCAGCCCCATGACGTACCACCAGGCCGCCAGCCAGCAGGCCCAGAACAGCCGCGCATCCAGCGCCGCGCCGGGCAGCGCCAGCGCGATGGCCAGCCCACCCGCCACGCGGCGGCGCGTCAGCAACCGGCCGGTGATGGCGCTCATCGGCCGGTGCTCCCGTTGGCCGCGGATGAAGCCGCCCCCGGCGGCGGCAGCGCGCGCAGCGAGGCCTGCAGCGCCGGCGGCAGCGCGGCGATGGGCGCGTGCTGGCTGAGCTGCAGCGCGCGGATGTAGGCGACGATGGCCCAGCGGTCGTCCGGCGCCACGCGGTCGGCGTAGGGCACCATGACCCCGTAGCCGTTGGTGATCACGTCGTAGAAGTGCCGGTCCGGCGCCTGGCGCAGCCGCTGCTGGTGGTAGCTGGGCGGGGCCGGGAAGCCGCGGCGCACGATGGGCCCGTCGCCGTCGCCCAGCGGGCTGTGGCAGGGCAGGCAGTAGATGGTGTAGCGCTCCTGGCCGCGGCGCAGCAGTTCGGCCGTGACGGGCGGCAAGGCCGTGGCGGACTGCGCGGCCTGCAACTGTGCCGGCACCTCGTCGCCGCGGCGGCCGCTGCTGGTGGCGGCGAGGTCGCCCATGGCGTGCGCCACGCTGCCCGGTGGCGGGGGCCGCGAGGCCTTGCCGTCGGCGAACAGCGAGCTGGGCTCGCCCGGGTCCAGGCGCGGCTGGTCGTACATGTTGCGCATCAGCCGCTCGCAGCCTGCCAGCAGCGGCAGGCTGCACAGCAGCAGCGGCCAGGCGCGCCTCACCGGAACACCTCCGAGCGCCGCAGCGGCCCTTGCCCGTCCAGCCAGGCCGCGCCGCGCTGCGCGTCGAAGGCCGGGTCGTCGGCGCGCAGGCACAGGAAGAAGCGGTTGCGCGTGGCCAGCTCGAAGTCCGGCGCGGAAAACACCGGGTGCGCCAGGTCAGGCAGCCGGTTGCCGACGATGACCATGGCGAAGGCCGTGAGCGCTCCGCCCAGCACCGTGAGCTCGAAGGCCACCGGCACGAACATCGGCCAGCTGTGCAGCGGCCGCCCGCCGATGTTCACGGGGTAGTCCACCACCGCCGAGTACCACTGCATGAAGTAGCCCAGGGCGCCGCCCAGCAGCGCGCCGATGAGCGTCGCCAGGGCCACGCGGTTGCGCGCGAAACCCACCGCCTGCGCCAGTCCTTCGACGTGAAAGGGCGCGTAGGCTTCCACGTGCGCGTAGCCGGCCTGGCGCGCGGCCCGCGTGGCGCGCAGCAGCTCCTGCGCGGTGCCGAACTCGGCCAGCAGCCCCCACGGCCGGTGCGTGTCGGAAGCCTCTGCCCCGGCCGGTGGCGGCACCGCGCCGGCGGCGGGTGCCGCATCGGCCTTGGGTGGCACGTCAGTGGGCGGACCTTCCTCTGCGCTCTCCTTCACCAGCAGCCGCATCTCCGAGATGGAGATGGCCGGCAGCACGCGGATGAAGACCAGGAACAGCCAGGCGAAGGCGCTGATGGAGCCCAGCAGGAACACCCAGTCCCACAGCGTCGGCACGAACAGACCCCAGGAGGAGGGCAAGAAATCGTGGTGCAGGCTCTGCACGACGATGGTCACGCGCTCCATCCACATGCCCAGGTTGATCACCAGGCTGAGCAGGAACAGCGCCAGCGCGCTGCGGCGCACGCGGCGCCACCACAGCAGCTGCGGCACCACCACGTTGCAGGCGAGCATGCTCCAGTACACCGGCGCGTAGGCGCCGCTCCAGCGGTCCTGCGTCATGGCGATCTCGTAGGTGTCGCCGCTGTAGAAGGCCATGAAGGTCTCGCACAGGTAGCCGTAGGCCACCAGCGCGCCGGTGGCCAGCAGCACCTTGGCGGCATGGTCCAGGTGCACGTCGGTGATGAAGTCGTGCAGCTGGAAGGCGCGGCGCAGCGGGATGGCCAGCGTGAGCACCATCGCGAAGCCGGAGAAGAGGGCGCCGGCGACGAAGTAGGGCGGAAAGATGGTCGAGTGGTAGCCCGGCGTGTTGCCTATGGCGAAGTCCAGCGACACCACCGAGTGCACCGAGACCACCAGCGGCGTCGCCAGCCCGGCGATCAGCAGGTAGGCCGAGGCGTGCCGCGCCCAGTGCCGCGCCTCGCCGCGCCAGCCCAGCGCGAAAAGGCCATAGGCCACGCGCTTGAAGCGCGTGCCGGCGCGGTCGCGCAGCGTCGCCAGGTCTGGAATCAGCCCCAGGTACCAGAACAGGAACGACACGATGATGTAGGTGCCGATGGCGAAGAAGTCCCACACCAGCGGGCTACGCCATTGCGGCCACAGGTTCATCTTGTCCGGATAGGGCGCCAGCCAGTAGAAGAACCAGGGCCGCCCCAGGTGCAGCACCGGGAACAGCCCCGCCATGGCCGCGGCGAACAGCGTCATGGCCTCAGCGAAGCGGTTGATGGAGGTGCGCCAGCGCTGGCGCAGCAGCAGCAGCACCGCGGAGATGAAGGTGCCGGCGTGGCCTATGCCTATCCACCACACGCAGTTGGCGATGGCAAAGCCCCAGGCCACCGGGATGTTGATGCCCCAAAGGCCCACGCCGGTGACGAACAGGTAGGCCATCGAGCCCAGCAGCACCAGCGTGCCGGCCAGCGTGATGGCGAAGCCCGCCAGCCATGGCCCGCGCAGCGGGCGCGTGAGCACGAGGTCGGCTATCTTGTCGCTGATGCTGGCGTAGCCCCAGCCGGCGCGCAGCACGCCGATGTCGCGCGACACCGGCGGCGCGGACGGGTCGGAGCGAGGCTGCATGAGGCGTCAGTCCATGGCGTCCGTCGGCTGCACCACGCGCGCCAGGTAGGTCGTGCGCGGCTGCGTGCCCAGCTCGCCCAGCAGCGCGTAGTGGCGCGGCAAGGTTTTCAAGCGCACCACGTCGCTGGCCGGGTCGTTCAGGTCGCCGAAATGGATGGAGCGCGTTGGGCACGCCGCCTGGCAGGCGGTGACGACGTCGCCGTCCCGGATGGGCTCGCCCGTGGCCTCGGCACGGTGGCGCGCACGGCTGATGCGCTGCAGGCAGTAGCTGCACTTCTCCATCACGCCGCGCTGGCGCACGGTGACGTCGGGGTTGCGCTGCGCCTGCAGCGTTTCGGTGGTGGCGTCGGTGAACTGCAGGAAGTTGAAGCGCCGCACCTTGTACGGGCAGTTGTTGGAGCAAAAGCGCGTGCCGATGCAGCGGTTGTAGACCTGCACGTTGACGCCCTCGCTGTCGTGCACCGTGGCGCCCACCGGGCACACCAGCTCGCACGGCGCCTTCTCGCAGTGCATGCACGGCAGCGGCTGGAAGGCGGTGTCGCGGCCACGCGCGCCGGCGTCGTCGTAGCGGTCCACGCGTATCCAGTGCATCTCGCGCCCGCGCGCCACTTCCTCCTTGCCCACCACAGGGATGTTGTTCTCGGCCTGGCAGGCGATGGTGCAGGCGTTGCAGCCTATGCAGGCGTCCAGGTCGATGACCATGGCCCAGGCGTGCTGCGGGTAGCTCACTTCCGGGTAGAGGCTGGGCGGGCGCTCGCGAGCCGGCAGCCGCTCGCCCGCGCGCACGCTGCGCACGATGTCGCGCCCGGCCTGGCCGAGCTGGTGCTGCGTGACGGCGAATGCATGGCGCTGGCCTAGCGGGTGCAGGCTCAGTGCCGGCAGCCCGCCCTGCGCCGGTTGCAGCGCGTAGGCGTCGAAGCCCACGCCGCTGCCCACCTGGCCGGCCTGCGTCCGGCCGTAGCCCAGCGGCAAGGTCGCGGTGTCCTCGGCGTGGCGCTCGCTGATCCATACCGGCGCGTCGAGCGACCGCCCAACCGCTTCCACCCGCACGAGGTCGCCCGTGGCCAGCCCAAGCCGCGCGGCGGTGCGCGGCCCAAGCAGCAGCGCGTTGTCCCAGGTCAGCTTGGTCATGGGCCGGGGCAACTCCTGCAGCCAGCCCAGGTTGGCGAAACGCCCGTCGTGCACGCTGGTGTCGGCCGCGAACACGCCCACCAGCGCGCTCGCCGGTGCCGCGGGGGGCCGCTGCGGCAGCCGCGCGGCGGGCACGGCCACCGCGGCAAAGGCGCTGTCCGCCACCACGCCGCGGCGCAGCGACTCGCGCCAGAAGCTTTCAAAGGCCGCCTCGTCGCCCCCTCGGCGCCACTGGCGCCTCACCAGTGCCTGCCCTTGCCGCTCTTCGTCGCCGGCCAGCAGGGCCAGCAGCTCGATGGCCGAGCGGCTGTCGTACAGCGGCGCAATGGCCGGCTGCAGCAGCGTCGCGCTGCCGTCGTGGGCGCGCGCGTCGCCCCAGGACTCGTAGGCGTGAGACAGGGGCAGGTGCCAGTGGCAGCGCACGGCCGTCTCGTCCGCGTACAGCCCGGCATGCACGCTCAGCCGCGCGCCCCGCAGCGCCTGCGCGAAGTCCAGCGCGCCCGGCGCGTCGTAGGCCGGGTTGCTGTCCAGCACCACCAGCGTGTCCACCGCGCCGGCTTGCAGCGCCCGCGCCAGCTCGGCCAGGGTGCCGGCCTGGGGCGCCGCGTCGGCCGGCTCGATGAAGTCCAGCGTGCGGCCCGCGGCCCCGAGGCGCTGGTTCAGCGCCAGCGCCAGGGCGTGCGCGTCGGCCGAAAGGCCATGGCCCGCCACGACCAAGGCGTCCGGCCCGGCCTCCTGCAGCGCGCGCAGCACGCGCGCCTCGAACACCGCCTCGGCGCCTTCGGCGGGCGACGGTGCCGGCAGCCCGGCCCACCAGTGGCGGGCCAGGCGCCACAGCAGCGCCTCTATCCGGTGTGGAGGCAGCGCCAGGCGCTCGTCGGCGCGGGCGCCGAACAGCCCCGGCGCCACTTCCGCCGCGAACAGGCGCGGCAGGCGGCCGTCGGCAAGGCCCTGCCCGCGCGCCGTGGACCAGTCCATCGCATGGCGCACCGCGCCGGGCCCGTCGCTGAAGGGGTCGACCGCCAGCGCCAGCACGCAACGCGTGCGCTGCAGGTGCAGCCGCGATGCCAGCTCGCGGCCAAACGCCAGGCGCATGCCGTCGCGGGCCGCTGTGTTGCGCACGGGGTCGTGCACGTGCCAGCGAGCCTGCGGGAAGCGGGCCAGCAGCCGCTCCATCAAGGCGCGCTGCGTCGGCGACGTCAGCGGCCCGGTCAGCAGGTGCAGTCCCCGGCCGCTGTCCGACTCCAGCGCTGCCGCCCGCTGCCGCCAGGCCGTGTCGAAGGCGCTCCAACTAGAGGCCGCCTGCGGCGCCGTGCCGGCCGCGACACTGCCCAGCGCCTGGCGCACGGTGGCGGAGCGGTCCGGGTCCCAGAGCTGCAGCACCGAGGCCTGCGTGAACACGTCCGTCGCGCCCAAGCTGGACGGGTGCAGCGGGTTGCCCTCGATCTTGATCGGCCGGCCCTCCACGGTGCCTATCAGCACGCCTTGCGCGTAGCCGTCGCGCACGAAGGCGCTGGCGTAATGGATGAAGGTGCCCACCGCCTGCGCCTCGGGCATCTGGACGAACGGGTAGATGCGGGCATTGGGCGGCGCGCTGCAGGCGCCGTTGGCCAGTGCCACCGAGGCCGCCAGCAGCGACAGCGCCTGGCGACGGTTCACGCCTGGCCGCTCGCGAAACACGTGCACGGGCGACGGTTGAACCGGAGGAAAAGACATCGTGCGCACCCAGGAGGCGCCGTCAGGCGCGATGGCACGAGGCAAGCGTCATGCCCCCGCGCAGCGCCCAAGCGGGTGGAAACGTTTGCACGAACCCGTCACCGGTGGCAGGTAGAACAGTCCGTCAGCCGCCGGGTGTCCGGCAGGCGCAACAGCTGTTCTAGGCGCTGCACGTCCTGCGGCGCTGGCGGGGCGGCGATCTGCATGGAAAACACCTGGTCCTGGGGATGCAGGTGCGGCCCCGGGTTGCGATGGCAGGCCAGGCACCACTGCATCTGCAGCGGCGCCACGCGCCAGGTCAGCGGCATTTGGTCGACGCGGCCATGGCACTCGACGCAGGCCACCCCCTTGTTGACGTGCACGCTGTGGTCGAAGAAAACGAAGTCGGGCAACTGGTGCACGCGCTGCCATGCGATGGGCCGACCGCTGGCGCTGCTCTCGCGCAGCGGCTCAAGCACGCGCTGGTCGGTGTAGAGCTGCGAGTGGCAGCTCAGGCAGATGCCGCTGGAGGGCAGCCCGGCAAAGGCGCTGCGCTCCACGGTGGTGTGGCAGTAACGGCAGTCGATGCCGTCGTCGCCCACGTGGTGCTTGTGGCTGAAGGGAATCGGCTGCGCCAACGGCTCGCCCACGGGTTGGTACGAGCGGTCGCGCCACACCATCAGGCCGAAAGCCACGGCCAGCGCCGCACCCAGCGCCAGGAAGGCGAGCTTCACGCCCAGCTCGGCACGGCGGCGGAACACGGGGTCCATGGGCAGCGGCTGTTGGTCAGGGGAGTGCCCGGCGCTGCGGCAATCGGCATGCGTTGCCGCCCGGGTCCCGCGGGCGCGCGCCGCGGCGTGCGGCGCCATGGGGCGGGCAGTGCGGTCCTTGCGACGCTACGGACGGCAAGGCCGCGCCTGCCTGGACATCAGGCGATGGTTCGCACCAGGCCGCCGTCCACGCGCAGCGCCGCGCCGGTGGTCGCCGAGGCCCGGGCGCTGCAGACATAGGTGATCAGCGACGCCACCTCGTCCGGACTGGCGAAGCGCTGCAGCACCGAGGACGGGCGCGCGGTGGCAAAGAATTCGCGCTCCATGGTGGCGGCGTCCACGCCACGCTCGGTGGCCATGCGTGCCACGAACTCGCCCACGCCTTCGCTGGCCGTGGGCCCGGGCAGCACGCAGTTGACGGTGACGCCGGTGCGCGCCAGCGTCTCAGCCAGGCCGCGTGAGACGGCCAGCTGCGCGGTCTTCGTCATGCCGTAGTGGATCATTTCGGTGGGTATGTTGAGACCCGACTCGCTGGAGACGAAGACGATGCGGCCCCAGTTGCGCGCGCGCATGCCCTCGACGTAGTGGCGCGACAGCCGCACCCCGCTGAGCACGTTGACCTCGAAGAAGCGCAGCCAGTCCGCGTCGTCGATCTGCTCAAAGGGCTTGGGCTCGAAGATGCCCAGGTTGTTGACCAGCACGTCCACGTCGGCCAGTTGCGCAACCAGTTGCGCGCAGCCTTCGGCGTTGCCCAGGTCAGCGGCGATGCCCTGCACCTGCGCACCCGGCAGCTCGCCGCGCAGCTTGGCCACGGCCGCCTCGACGCGCGCGGAACTGCGCCCGTTGACGATGACATGGGCCCCTTCGGCCGCCAGCGCGCGGGCCGTGGCCCAGCCGATGCCTGCGGTCGATCCGGTGACCAGCGCCCGCTTGCCTTGCAGTCCAAGATCCATGAGAGCTCCTTGCGTTACCTGGTGGCGTGGAGAAAGCCGTTGCGGCCTGGCGGCCGCTCCGACGGGGCGGCACGCCTCATCTTGCCGCCGGCGTCAAAGTGCCATGGCAGCGGCCGCGGCACGGTCCGTTCCCACGGCGGCGCGCCGGGTGTCGCCGGTGTCACCAAAGCCGTGGAGCAGCCCCCACGCCGGCGCCGATGCCGTGCACGAAACGGTTGCGCAGGATTCTGCTCCCTCGGGACATCAGGTGCGCGTGATGGACACGCCGCCGTCCACCAGCGACGCCGTGCCGGTGACGAACGAGGAGTCGTCCGAGGCCAGGTACAGGACCGCGCGGGCCAGCTCTTCCGGACGGCCCACGCGCTTGAGCGCGTGCAACTGCGTCACGAAGGCCTGCGCTTCGGCCGTGTTGTTCTTGTCCCGGTACATGTCGGTGTCCACGGCACCGGGCAGCACGGCGTTGACCCGCACGCCTTGCGGTCCGAACTCCGCGGCCAGCGCCTGCGTCAGGCCGATGAGCCCCGACTTGCTCGCGGCGTAGGCCGCCATGCCCGGGAAGGCAAAGGTGTGGCCCACGAAGGTGGACGTGAAGATGACCGAGCCGCCCCCGCCTTGCTTGAGCATCTGCGCGATCTGGTGCTTGGCACCCAGGAAGGACCCGGTGAGGTTGATGGCCAGCGTGTCGTTCCAGCCCGCGGCCGAAACCTCGGTGCTCGCGCCGCCTTCGCCCAGCGTGCCGGCATTGTTGAAGGCCACGTCCAGCCGGCCGAAGCGCTCCACCGCCAGCGCCACCAGCGCCTGGGCATAGTCCTCGGAGCGCACGTCGCCCGCCAGGGCCGCAGCCTGGCCGCCACCGGCGGCGATTTCCCCGACCAGGTCGTCAAGCTCGCCCTGGCGGCGGGCCCCGACGACGATGCGCGCGCCTTCGGCGGCGAAGAGCCGGGCCGTGGCGCGGCCAATGCCGGCGCTGGCACCGGTGACGAGGGCAACTTTTCCGGACAGGCGTCCCATGGCGATCTCCTGAAGCACGTTGAACATGGAGCGCAGTGTGGGCGGCCTGGGGCGTTCGGAATAGAGTGCGAAAGGTGGATCTGCCTTCCGGAAAGACCGAACGATGCTGAAGCTCGATGGAGCGGCCGGTCGCGTGGGGGCGAAGCGGGCTCCATGAGCGATGGCGGCCATGCCCGCGGCATGGCGCGGGAAAGGACCGATCAGAAGTCGTGGCGCAGGCCCAGCTCGTGGGCCGTGGAGCGCTGGCCACCGAAGTGGTTGGCCGCCACGGGGTTGCCACTCACGGCCGGATCACCCGCCACGGCGAAGCTCGCCGCCCCATCGTTGGAGATGCACGAGGCGTGCGCGTACAGCGCCGTGCCGGCACCGTCTGCGCGGACAGCGGAACCGACGGCAGTGCGGACTGCCTCCAGCGGCCCGGCGCCTGTACGACTGCCACGGACGGGAATGCCGTTGATAGAGGCTTGGCCCTTCAGTCTTCCGGCGTGAAGCCGCTGGCCTTGACGACTGCTGGCCAGTAGGCCGACTCACGCTGCTGCAAGCTTGCTAGCTCCACGGGCGTGCTTGCGGCCGCATCCAGGTTGACGCGGGCCAGCCGCTCGCGCAACGCCGGTTCTGCCAACACGCTGCCCACGGCCTGCTGCAGGCTGTTCACTTGTGAACTGGATAACCCCGCCGGGCCATAGAGCCCGAACCAGCCAACCATCTCCACATCGATGCCGTATTCCTTGAACGTCGGCACACCGGGCGTCGCCACATTGCGGCGTGGGCCGCTGGTCGCCAGGAACTTCACCTTTCCGGCCCGTGCCAACTCGGCTGCATCGGCCATGGGGGAAATGACCAGCGGGATGACCCCACCCACCAAATCCACCATCGCGGGCGCGCCGCCACGGTAGGGCACATGGGGCATCGTGACGTTCAGCGAACGCGCCACCGACACGCCGAGGAAATGGGGCACGGTGCCAGCGCCGGGAGAACCATAGCTCGCCTTGGCGCCAGCGTTTTGCAGCCAACGCTTGAGCGCTTGGGCGTTGGGCGCGTCCAGTGAAGGATGGGCAATGAGGGCGTAGTCAAACGTCGATAGGCGGGCAATGGGCGTGAAGCTGCGCACCGCGTCGTAGCGCAGCTTGGAGTACAGCGAGGGAAACAGGGCCATGGGTCCGTGCGGCACGATCATCAACGTCTGCCCATCGGGCGCTGCACTGGCCAACTGCTCGGGCACGAGCCGCCCGCTTGCGCCGGGCCGGTTCTCGACGAAACAGTGCGATTGAGATGCCGCTGCAACCCTTCCGCCAGCAGCCGTGCCATCGTGTCGGCCGAACCACCGGGAGCAAAGCCCACGAGGATTCGCGTGGACGAACCCTGTGCGCGGGCTCCGGACGCCGCGAGCAGCGCTGCTGCGCCAAGCCCGCGCTGGAACGTTCTTCTGTCCATGGTTGATCTCCTGTTAGAACCACTCAATGGGACGCACGCGGGATGTCAGCGTCACCGAACACCAAGATGGCCCGTGCTTCCTCCGGAATGCCCGGCATTCCGGCGTTCCAGTCTTGCCATGCCTGCTTCATCGCGGCCAATCGCTCGGGGTAGCGCCTGGCGAGATTTGCCCGCTCGCGCTCATCCGCTGCGAGGTCGAACAAGTACTCGTTCCTGTCCATCGACAGGTACTTCCATGTCCCCTCGCGCAGCGCGGCTTGCCGACGATGCAGCATGCGCCAGTACAAGCGGCGCTGCGGGTCCCAGCGCGGGTCGTCAAAGAGAGGCAGCAGGCTCAAGCCGTCCAGCGGACAGGCCGAGCTCGGTGCCACGCCGGCAGCCGCCAGCATCGTGGCCGCCCAGTCCATTGAGATGGCAGGCGTGCTGGTCGTGCTGCCGCCCTGGATGCGCGCAGGCCAGCGCGCAATCAGCGGAACGCGGATACCGCCCTCAAGGAGATCCATCTTCTGGCCCACGAAAGGCCAGTTGTCCGAGAAGCGCTCGCCGCCGTTGTCGCTGGTGAAGACGACCAGTGTGTCCCGTGCAACCCCTTTGGCTTCCAGTGCTGCCAACACCCGGCCGATGCCTTCATCCATGTGATGAATCATGCGGTGGTAGGTTTCCAAGGAGCCGCCGTCCACGTGATTGATGCGCCCTAGCCATGGTTTCCAGCTTCGTCATTGCCGTCCCAAAGGTCTCGCTTGCCGCTGCTGTCGGTGCAATTGAAATTTGCCAGCGCCCGGTGATCATTGCGAAACGCGTGGGAGAACACACCGGCGAATTGGAGTAGCCGTGCGTGAACAGCAACCCCTCTGCAGCCATTCGATCAAGATGCGGCGACGTTGCGGTACGTGCACCCGTACATCCCAGGTCTGCATAGCCCAGATCGTCTGCGACGATGAATACAAAATTGGGACGCGTGTTCTGTTGTGGCATTGCGAATCGCCGCTCAACGGTGGCGCTGTCTTGTGGAAAGCGAAATCCAGCCGACGCACGACGGCCAGCAATGGAATTGATTTGCCGCCGCGTGCAGTCACTGATTACATGGAAGGGAACCGGCAGCGGCGCGAAGCCTTTGCAAGGCTCACGTGGCGGGCCGTTCGGCAGCGTTGGGCTGCCGGTCGAGCGCGTGGGCCGGCGCGCTGCATGACTGATGTCTCCGTACAGGCTGCCCAGCCTGCCTTGTATTGATGTGCGGCAAGTTTCGGGATGGTTTGGCGTCGCAACAAGCAATTAATTTGGAACAGTCGTCAAGCTCCGCTTGATGATGAGGCGACTGCGTCGGCACGCATTGTCAATTCGCGATTGACAACTGTTCAAAATTCTTTGTTTGTCAACTGAGCCGGCGTCCCTGAGGATTGCCAGGGATGCGGCCCCGTGCCGCGTCCGGCCGTTAAGTTGCATCAGCATCCATATAAAAAGCTCGTCAACAGATGCCAGGAAGGAAAGCGCGTGCGCGCGGCGCCGGGGACCGCGACTCGACACGGGTCGAAGCGCTGAGCCCATCGCACAGGGCACGCCCTGGAGACGGCGCTGCCCAGGAGACCGTACTTGGCTTTCCCGCACTTCACCACCCGGCAACTCGACGCCTATGTCGCCGTGGCGCAGTTGCGCAGCTTCGGCGCTGCAGCCGAGCGGCTGGCGTTGACCACTTCCGCCGTCAGTCAGCTGATTGCTGAGCTCGAAGAAGTCGTAGGTTTTCGGCTGTTCGACCGCAGCACGCGTCGTGTGGCCCTGAGCGCTGCGGGCCGCGACTTTCTTGAACCGGCCCAGGCGGTGCTGCGGCAAATGGCGCTGGCAAGCCGTGCGGCCGAAGACTTGCGAAGCCACGCTTCAGGATTGGTCCGTGTCGCTGCGCCTCTGGCCATTGCCGCGACGATCCTGCCTGCTGCCATTGAAGCTTTTGCCCGCGAGCGTCCGAAGGTGGTGGTTCACATTCAGGACACGACGGTGGAGCGCCTGTGCGATGCCGTGGTCAACACAGAGGTCGACTTCGGGATCGGACCCGACCGGGCAGTGGGAAACGCCGTGGTGCGAACGACCTTGTTCGCCAGCCCATGGGTGCTGTGGTGCGCGCCGTCGCATGCGCTGGCGAGGCAGGACCCTGTGCGCTGGCCTCAACTGCGCGACCATCCCCTGGTGGCGGCCGGACGCGATCACGAGTCGGGCGTTGCGCAGATGCATCACGACCTGCCGGACGATGAACGCATCACGCCCATGGAGATCGTGGAGCACGTGACCACGGCGTTGGGCCTGACCGCCTGCGGGCTGAAGGCCACGCTCGGACCGGCCTACGTCAACGGCCTGGCCCAATCACTCGGCCTGGTGATGCGGCGCATCGTCGAGCCCGAAATCCAGCGTGCGGTGTGCCTCTACCGTCCGGCTCGGCGCACCGCATCGCCGGCAGCACAGACATTCGCCGAATTCCTGGCTCAGTGGCTTGGGCAGTGGAGCGCCAGCCAGCCCTGGCACGGACCCGTGTGCCCGGGCCTTGGCGTCAGCGCAGGGGCAGCACCGCGTTGACCTGGCCCGTTCCGGAAGCCAGGAAGTACGGCGTCACGATCTCGGCCTTGCCTTGATAGTCGTCGCCCCCCAGCGCGCCCAGCAGCATGGCGGTGTCATGCATCCAACCTTCGCCATAGCACGCGCGCGCGTACGTCGGCAGCATGGCATTGAATTCCGTCCAGCGCCCTTGCTGCCACAGGTCGAGCGCGCGCAAATCGCACTGGCGGAAGAACTCGTCGCTGGTCTCGTAGGGCCGGTCGAACACGACCGCGTTGTCGTGGATACGGTGCGATAGCGAGCCACTGGCCACCAGTGCGACCTTGCCGTCGCCGGCTTCGATGGCTTCGCGGAAGGCTGCGCCAACGCGGCGGCTCTCGTCGATCGTGGAGTACGCCAGCCATCCCGAGACCGACACCACCTTGACGCGCCGGCGCAGCTTCATGAAATGCATGGGAACCAGCGTGCCGTACTCCAGGCCCAGGTTGCGGTTTTCGTGCGCAATGGTCAGCACGCCGCGTTCGGTGGCCTGCGCCGCAAGCGCCTTGGCCAGCGAAGGATTGCCGGCATGGTCGTATTCGAGCGCCTCGATCTGGGTCGGAAACTCGTTGCTGGTGAACACGCCCTGGAAGTCGGCACAGGCATTGACGTGATAGGCCGCGTTGCTGAGCCAGTGCGTGTCGAGAATGACCACCGTGTCAGCGCCGCTGTCGACGATGCGTTGGCCGATGTCCTGCAGGCCGTGGATGGCGTCATCGCGGCAGCCGTGCAGGGGGCCGGGCAGCTCCGACAGCACCATGCGCGGGATGTGCGTGACCTTGGCGGCGAAAACGAGTTGACCCATTGATTGCTCCTTCGTTGTCATGAACAGGGACCAACGAAGTTTGGGTGGACTGCCGCCCGGCAACAAACGATGAATTCTGCACAGTCGTTTAGGCCGCCTAAACGATCATGCCGCAGGCTTTGCCGTCACGTCCGTTTCGCTCCACTGCTGCAGCCAATGCGCCAGGTACTCGGCAAAGCCTTCTGCGGCAGGCGACAGCGTGCGGTTCAGCGGCTGGTAAAGGCATACCTTGCGCACGGTTTCAGGCTCAACCACCCGCTTCATCACCAGTCCCAGCCGGGCGGCCATGACGCCGACATACGCCGGCGCCAGTGTGGCGGCCAGGCCCTGCGTTGCCATGCCCAGTGCCGTGGAGATGTTGTCCACCACGTCCACGGGCGTGATGCGGGTGTCCTCGGGCGCATTGACGCGCATCTGGGCCACGCTGAGCTCATGGTCGCGACCCGCGGCCACCAGCGTGTGATGCCGCAAGTCGGCCCAGCGCACCTGCTTCAAGTGCGCAAGCGGGTGGTCGGGTGAACACCACAGCACCCAGGGGCTGTCGAACAGGGCCTGGCTGCTGATTTCCTGCCCACTGGTTCGGTCCGGTCCTACCGCCAAGTCGACGTCACCCGCGGACACGCTGTCGATCAGGCTGTCCACGGGCAGGTCGCGGATGCGCACCACCACTTTGGGATGCTCCGCTGTGTACGTGCGGATGGCCGCGGGCAACGCGGTGCCGGCGAGCACCATCGGCGCGCCCACGCGCACCAGGCCGGCCGCGCGCTGGCGCACGTCCTCGGCTGCGCTCTCGGCATCGTGCACGTGGCGCAGCACCGTGCGCACCGACCCCAGGAAATCGCGCCCGGCGCCGGTCAGCGCGACACGGCGCGTCGTGCGGTCGAAGAGGCGAAAACCCAGAACGGCCTCGAAATCCGCGATGAGCTGGCTGACCGCCTGCGTCGTCAGGCCCATGCGTTCGGCCGTGCCTTTGAAGCTGTGCAGCTCGGCCACCGTCGCGAAGGCCTCCAGCTGCCGCAATGTGAATCGACTCAATGCCATGGCGTCATTATCAACCTCGCGTTGACGACTGTACAGAAATCATTGCTTGTTGCTGTTAAAGCAAGCCGGGACACTTGCGCTGCATCAACACACAGCACAGGCCGCCATGGCCTGCATGGAGACGACAACACCATGCTCGACGCATCCATTCACGCCGCGCTGGCGCAGGAGCTGCACCTGTCGGAAAGCAGCCGCAGCCAGGTCGAACAGTTCTCGAAGCGCCATCCCGGCATGAGCATCGAGGACAGCTACGCCATTCAGCGCGCCTGGATGAAGCTCAAGCAGGCCGAAGGCCGCCGCGTGATCGGCCACAAGATCGGGCTGACCTCCCGTGCGATGCAGCTGGCCTCGCAGATCACCGAGCCCGACTACGGCACGCTGCTCGACGACATGCTGCTGCGTGATGGCAGCGAAGTGGAGGCGGCGCGCTTCATCGTGCCGCGCTTCGAGGCCGAGTTCGCCTTCATCCTGAGCAAGCCGCTCAAGGGCCCGGGCGTGACGCTCTTTGACGTGCTCAATGCCACCGACTACGTCGTGCCGGCGCTGGAGCTGATCGACGCGCGCATCGAGCAGTTCGACCGCGAGACCAAGGCGCCGCGCAAGGTGCTCGACACCATTGCCGACAACGCCGCCAATGCCGGCATCGTGCTGGGCGGCCGCCCGATGAAGCCCGACGCGGTGGACTGGCGCTGGGCCGGCGCACTGCTCTACAAGAACGGCGTGATCGAGGAGTCGGGCCTGGGCGCGGCGGTGCTCAACCATCCCGGCAACGGCGTGGCGTGGCTGGCCAACAAGCTTGGTGCCTATGACCAAGGCCTGGCCGCGGGCGAGATCGTGCTGGGCGGCTCCTTCATCCGGCCGGTGCCCTGCGCCGCGGGCGACACCTTCCACGCGGACTACGGCCCGCTGGGCTCCATCTCGGTGCGGTTCATCTGACATGCGCACGCCCGACAACCTCTTCAAGCAGGCCATCGCACGGCCCGGCGCACAAATCGGCCTGTGGGTCGGACTGGCCGATCCGTACGCAGCCGAGCTGTGCGCCACCGCGGGCTTCGACTGGCTGCTGATCGACGGTGAGCACGGTCCCAACGACCTGCGCTCCATGCTGGCCGCGCTGCAGGCCGTGGCGCCCTACCCGGCGCAGCCGGTGGTGCGCATCCCGCAGGGCGACACGGCGCTCATCAAGCAGGTGATGGAGATCGGTGCCACGACGCTGCTGGTGCCCATGGTGGAAAGCGCCGCCCAGGCGCGCGAGCTGGCCAGGGCCATGCGCTACCCGCCCTCTGGCGTGCGCGGCGTGGGCAGCGGCCTCGCGCGGTCCTCGCGCTGGAGCTTGTACCCGCAGTACCTGCACGAGGCCAACGAGCGCGCTTGCCTGCTGGTGCAGGTGGAAACGGCGGCGGCGCTGGAGCATCTGGACGAGATCGCGGCAGTGGAGGGCGTGGACGGCGTCTTCATCGGTCCGGCGGACCTGTCGGCGTCCATGGGCTACATCGGCCAGCCCGGCCACCCGCAGGTGCGCGCTGCCATCGACGCGGCCATTGGGCGCATCCAGGCTGCGGGCAAGGCGCCCGGCATCCTGGCCACCGATGAAGCCCAGGCGCGGCACTACATCGGCCTGGGCGCTCGCTTCGTGGCCGTGGGAGTGGACGCCACGCTGCTGGCACGGAGCGCGCGGGACCTGGCTGCCCGATTCAAGGCGGCGCCTGCCAGCGCGGCTTCCGGCAGCGGCTATTGACGGGAATGACTGCGATGAAGCTCACAACGCTGCGCACCGCCTTCAGCGGACGCCTGCACACCGAAGCGCACGACATGGCGCCCTTCCTCACCGACTGGCGCGGCAAGTGGACCGGCCGTGCCCTGGCCGTGGCCCAACCCGACACGGCGCAAGACGTGGCCGCCGTGCTGCGCTGGTGCCATGAGCACCGCGTGCCCGTGGTGCCACAAGGCGGCAACACCGGCCTGTCAGGCGGTTCAACCCCCGATGGCACGGGCCAGGCCCTGGTGCTGTCGCTGACGCGGCTCACCCGGGTGCGCGCGGTCGACACGATCAACAACACGCTGGAGGTTGAAGCCGGCGTGACGCTGCAGGAGGTACAGGCGGCCGCCGAGCAGGCGAACCGGCTGTTCCCGCTGAGCCTTGCGGCGCAGGGCACCTGCACCATCGGCGGCAACCTGGCGAGCAACGCCGGCGGCGTGCAGGTGCTGCGCTGGGGCAACGCCCGCGAGCTCTGCCTGGGTCTCGAAGTGGTCACGGCCGAAGGCGAAATCTGGAACGGCCTGCGCTCGCTGCGCAAGGACAACACCGGCTACGACCTGCGCGACCTCTTCATCGGCAGCGAGGGCACGCTGGGCATCATCACGGCGGCCACGCTCAAGCTCTTTCCCAGGCCTGCGGGCCAGGCTGCGGCCTTCGTCGCAGTGCCGTCGCCGGCAGTCGCCGTCGAGCTGCTGCAACTGGCCCAGTTGCGGCTGGCATCCAGCCTCACGGCTTTCGAGCTGATGAGCGACGCATGCATCACGCTGGTGGAAAAGCACGTGGACGCGGCCCGCTTGCCCTTGAGCGAACGCTCGCCCTGGTACGTGCTGGTGGAGGTCAGCGACCCGGTGAGCGAGGCGCAGGCCGCCGCGGGCCTGGAAGGGTTGCTGGAGCAGGCGCTGGAGCAGGAGCTGGCCACCGACGCGGCGCTGTCCAGCAGCCTCGCGCAATTCCGCGCGCTGTGGGCCTTGCGTGAAGACATCTCCGAGTCGCAGGGCGCGGAAGGCAAGACGATCAAGCACGACATCGCGCTGCCGATCTCGGCCATCGCCGGCTTCGTCGAGGCCACCAGCCGCGAGATCGAGGCGCAGTTCGACGGCGTGCGGCTGGTCGTCTTCGGCCACCTGGGCGACGGCAACCTGCACTTCAACCTCTCGCCCGCCGAGGACCGGCTGGGCAAGGCGCACGAGGCCGCTTTCGTGGCACTGGAGGCACCGGTCAACCGCCTGGTGCACGACGCGGTGGCCGCCGCGGGCGGCTCCATCTCTGCGGAGCACGGCCTGGGCGTGCTGCGCCGCGACGAGTCGGCCCGCTACAAGTCCGCCGTCGAGCTCAAGCTCATGCGCGCCATCAAGGCCGCACTCGATCCTTTGAATCTCATGAACCCCGGCAAGGTCCTCCCGGCCCACGAAGACAAATGACTGGAGACAGTAAGATGACGATGCAACGACGCCAGTTTCTCGGTACCTCTGCAGCGATCGCCGGCGGCGGCCTGTCCCTGCTGGCTACCGCCGTTCGCGCCCAGCCGCTGTTCGACACGGTGAAGCTGTATGCCGGCTTCGCGCCCGGCGGCACCATCGACGTCACCGCGCGCCGCCTGGCGGAAAAGCTTCGCGACGTCGTGGCCAAGAGCGTGGTGGTGGAAAACCGCACCGGCGCGGGCGGCCAGATTGCACTCTCCGCGCTGAAGACGGCGCCGGCGGACGGGCAGACGCTTGCCATCTCGCCCATGTCCATGCTGGGCATCTACCCGCACACCTACAAGAAGCTGCCCTACGCGCCGCTCACCGACTTTGCGCCGGTATCGCAGGTGGTGCGCGTCGACTTCGGCTTTGCCGTGGGCACCATGGTTCCGGAGTCGGTTCGCACGCTCAAGGACTTCGTGGCCTGGTGCAAGGCGAACACCCGCGATGCCAACTTCGGCAGCCCCGCGGCCGGCTCGGTGCCGCATTTCGTGGGAGAGCTTTTCGGCCGGGCGGCGGCCATCGACCTCAAGCATGTGTCCTACCGGGGCTCGCAGCCCGCGATCATGGATCTGGTGGGCGGGCAACTGGCGGCCGCGTCCGGGCCCGTGGGCGAGTTCCTGCAGCATCTGCCTGCCGGCAAAGTGCGCCTGCTGGCAACGTCCGGCCCCTCGCGCAGCCGCTTTGCGCCCAACGTGCCGACCTTCGCGGAGCAGGGCTTCAAGGACATCGTGCACGACGAGTGGCACGGCATCTTCGCTCCGGCCAAGACGCCGCCTGAGGTGGTGGAGCGGTTCTCGGTGGCCATACGCAAGGCCCTGACCGCTCCCGATGTGATCGCGGCGCTGGCTCAAATGGGCCTGGAAGCCAAGGGCTCCACCCCGGCCGAGCTGGCAGCCATGCTCAAGCACGACACCGAGCGCTGGGCACCGCTGATCAAGACCATCGGGTTCACCGCTGACGCCTGACGAGAGGAAGCATCATGACGACCAATTTGCTGGACGTGGCGGGTGTCGCCGTGTCGCCTGACCACTACATCGGCGGCCAACGCGTGGCCTCCGCGCAAACCTTCGAGCTGCACAGCCCTATCGACCAGCGGCTGCTGGGCCACATCGGCGAGGGCTCGGCCGAGCATGTGGACGCGGCCATCCGCGCCGCGCAGGCTGCCTTCCCGGCCTGGTCGCGCATGACGGCCGCCGAGCGCAAGCCCTACCTGGACCGCTTCGCCCAGGAGATCGGCAAGCGCGCCGACGACTTCTGCCGGCTTGAGAGCAACGACGCGGGCGTGCTGCTGTCGCGCATGCGCCATGGCGTGGTGCCGCGCGCCATGCTCAACATCACCTGGTTCGCGCAGCATGCGCTGGAGCTGCAGGACCGCCCCATCGACACCGAGCAGGCGCACCACATCGTGCGCCACGATCCGGCCGGGGTGGTGGCCATCATCACGCCGTGGAACGCGCCGCTGATGCTCTCCACCTGGAAGCTCGGCCCGGCCTTGGCCGCGGGCAACACCTGCGTGCTCAAGCCGCCGGAGTGGGCGCCGCTGACCTGCTCGCTGCTGGCCGATGCGGCGCACGCGGCCGGGCTGCCGCCGGGGGTGTTCAACGTCGTGCAGGGCAGCGGCGCGGGCACGGGCGCCAAGCTGGTGAGCGATGCGCGCATCGCGCGCGTGTCCTTCACCGGCAGCGTGCCCACCGCCAAGTGGATCGCGCAGGCCGCGGGCGCCAACCTCGTGCCCTGCAGCCTGGAGCTGGGCGGCAAGAGCCCCTTCATCGTGCTGGAGGACGCGGACATCGACAACGCCGCCGCCACCGGCGCGCTGATGTACCGCAACGCCGGCCAGGTGTGCCTGGCGGGCACGCGCTTCCTCGTCCACGAAAAGATCGCAGACCGGTTCGTTGCCGCCATGCGCGACTACGTCGAGCGCCTGGTCATCGGCGATCCGCGCGAGGAGAGCACCGAGGTCGGCCCGATCATCCATTCGCGCCAGGTCGAGCGCGTGCTGGGATTCGTCGAGCGCGCGGTGGCCGGCGGCGCGCAGGTGCTGTGGGGCGGCGAGCGGCATCCGTTCGGCGCGCAGTACGTGCGGCCCACCATGCTCACCAACCTCAAGCAGAGCGACGAGATCGTGCAGAACGAGGTGTTCGGCCCGGTGCTCACGCTGCAGACCTTCGCCAGCGACGACGAGGCCATCGAGCTGGCCAACGGCACCGACTACGGCCTGGGTGGCGTGTGCTACGGCGAGACGGCGCATGCCACGGAGGTGGCGCAATCCGTGCGCACCGGCTTCATCTGGGTCAACAGCTTCGGCATCCGTGACCTGGCCGCGCCGTTTGGCGGCATCAAGCGCTCCGGCGTGGGCCGCGAAGGCGGCGACTGGAGCTTCGAGTTCTTCTGCGACATCAAGGATGTCGTGGTGCCCAAGAAACCTTTCCGGGCCAGCTTCAGCCAGCGCTGAGGCCCCTCAACGATTCAAAGGAAACTTCGTCATGGGACAGATCGTTGGCGCAGCCATCGTTTCGCACCATCCCGGCCTGATGCAGTGCGAGGAGTTCCGCCGCGCCATGGGCGCCGGCGAGGACTCGGACCTGATTGCCGGCTTCGCGCGGTTGCGCGACAAGATCGCGGCGGCGCAGCCGGACGTGGTGATGATCCTGGACTCGCACTGGTTCACTACCGGCTACCACCTGGTGGACGGCGGCAAGCGCTACCAGGGCACCTACATCTCCGACGAGATGCCGTGGTACCTGCACGGCGTGCCCTACGACTACCGCGGGCACCCCGAGCTGGCGCTGGCCATCGAGGCCGTTTCGCGTGAGCAGGGCGGCTACAACCGCGCCGTCTGCAACCCCGAGCTGGGCCGGCAGTACGCCACCATCAACCTCATCAAGCAGTTGCGCCTGGAGCTCAGCGACACGCCCGTGGTCAGCGTGAGCTCGTGCCAGAACTGCGAGTGGCCACACTTCGTGAAATCGGGCGAGGCCATCGGTGAGGCCATTCGCCGCAGTGGCCTGCGCGTCGTGATGCTGGCCTCCGGCGCGTTGAGCCACAAGTTCAACGACATCGAGTGGCAGCCCAAGCACCCACGCATCTTCCACGAGAGCAACGTGTCGCGGCCCGAGAACATCGAGAGCGACAAGGGCGCCATCGAGCTGTTCAAGCAAGGCCGCCACGACCTGGTCCTGGAGCGCTGGGACAACGAGTACCGCAAGCTGCCCTGGGAAGCCTTCGGCGCCCATTACCTGCAGATGGTCGGCGCGATGGGCGGCGCGGCCTGCCGTGCCAAGGGCGAGGCGCTGTCAGCCTACGAAAACGCCCGTGGCACCGGCAACATCCACATGTGGTTCGAGCCGTGAGCCACGACACGGGCGGACGCACCCTTCTGACGCGGCGTGCCTGCGTGGCGCTCGCAGCCGGCCTGTTGGCGCCGGCTGTCCGGGCCCAGCAGCCGGTGCTGCGCTGGATCGTGCCGTTCCCGCCCGGCGGCGGCAGCGACCTGTCGACCCGCATCGTCGCCAAGCGCGTCGCGGAGCTGACGGGCCGCACCATCGTCATCGACAACAAGCCGGGCGCCGCCACCATGATCGGGGCCCAGGAACTGGTGCGCAGCAAGCCTGACGGCTTGACGCTCATGACCGCCGGCATGAGCACGCTCGCGCTCAACCCCGGGTTGTACGCGAGCCCGGGCTACCAGGCCGACAAGGACTTTGCGCACGTCAGCACGCTCGTGCGGCTGCCCATGGTGCTGGCCGTGCATGCCGCCCATCCGGCGGCCACGCTGAAGGACCTCGTCGCATGGCTGCGCGCCAGAGGCAGCAAGGCCAGCTACGCCTCCACCGGCTCCGGCACGCCCCAACACGTGGCGATGGCGCTGTGGCTGGAGCAGCAGGGCCTGGAGACGGTGCATGTGCCCTACAAGAGCATGCCCGGGGCGCTGCAGGACCTGGCCGGCGGGCAACTGGACCTGATGTTCGGCGATGTCTCGGCTGCGGCGCCGCTGATCAGGGCCGGCCGGCTCAAGCCCCTTGCCGTGCCCAGCGGGCAGCGCAGCCCGGTGCTGCCCGATGTGCCCACCTTCGCCCAAGCCGGCATGCCATGCGAGGCCGCCGCCTGGCAGGGCGTGGTGATGCCGGCCGGCACGCCGGCCGACGTGGTGGAGCGCATGAGCGCGGCCGTCCGGACGGCCCTGGTCGATCCGGCGACGGCCGAGCAATTGCTCCATCACGGCATGGAGCCGCTGGGCAGCACGCCCCAGGACTTTGGCCACTACGCCGCCGAGGAGCGCCAGCGGTGGCTGCGCGTGATCCAGGCGCATCGCATCACCGTGGGCTGATCTTTTTCCATTTCGATTTCCGAGGACCGCATGAACTTCGAACATCCTTTCAAGACCTTGCCGGCCGTGATGTGCGGCCCGCGTGTCGAACGCCGCCGCGTGCTCGTGGGCGGCAGTGCCTTCTGGGGCACGATGGACGACGATGGGCGCCTGCGCCTGGACGACGGCCGGGTGCTTGATGCCGAGAGCGCGACGTACCTGCCGCCGGTGAACCCGTCCAAGATCATCGCGGTGCACATCTCGTACAGCTCGCGCAGCTTCGAGACGCGCAACAAGTCCCGGCCCACCGAGACGCCGACCTACTTCACCAAGCCGGCCACGGCACTCAACGGCCACAAGGGCCAGATCCTCAAGCCGGCCGACTGCAAGTACCTCAACTACGAAGGCGAGTACGCGGTGGTGATCTCGCGCACCTGCCGCAACGTGACGCCGGACGAGGCGTGGGATTACATCGAAGGCTTCTGCCCGGCGCTGGACATGGGGCTGCAGGACTTCCGCGACACCGACCAGGGCTCGATGCTGCGCGTCAAGGGCGCCGACACGCTGCTGCCCATCGGCCCGGGCATCGTGCGCGGCGTGAACCTGTTCGAGCAGACGCTGCGCACCTACGTCAACGGCCTGGTGGTGCAGGAAGCGCACATCGGCGAGGAAACGATCTGGGGGCCGCACTACGTGATCGCCGACATCGCGCGCCACATCACGCTGCTGCCCGGCGACGTGATCCTGATGGGCACGCCCTGCCACTCGCGCAGCGTCGATCCGGGCCAGGTCGTGGAGTGCGAGATCACGGGCCTGGGTCGCGTCAGCGGCACCGTCACCGCCATCGACGCGCCGCGCGCCGCGGCGCTGGGCGTGGGCCATGCGCCCACCGACAGCCCGGAAGTCCGCCGCGTGGCGCTGGGCTTCGACGAGCGGGTGCCCGATCGCTTCAAGGACAACCTGCGCCAGGCCAAGGAGGCAACGCGATGAAGGTCTGCATCGTCGGCGCGGGCGCGATCGGCGGGTTCATCGGCACGCGGCTGGCCGCGGCCGGCCAGGCGCAGGTCAGCGCCATCGCGCGTGGCGCCACGCTGGCGGCGCTGCGCGAGCATGGCTGGCGCATGGACACGGCCCAGGGCCGCGTCACCGCACCGGTGCGCGCCAGCGACCGGGCTGCGGATCTGGGTGAGCAGGACCTGGTCGTCATCGCGGTCAAGGGCCCGGCGCTGACGGCCGTGGCGCAGGACATCGCGCCGCTGCTGGGCCCCGGCACGCGGGTGCTGCCGGCGATGAACGGGGTGCCCTGGTGGTTTTGCCAGGGACTGCCCGGCTTCGAGGCGCCGCTGCAGAGCGTGGACCCAGGCGGCGCCATCGCGCGGGCCATTGCGGCCGAGAGCGTGATCGGCTGCGTGGTGCATGCCGCCACCTCCACGTCCGCGCCCGGCCTGGTGCAGCACAAGATGGGCGATGGATTGATCATCGGCGAGCCGCGCGGCGGCACAAGCGAGCGCGTGCAGGCCGTGGCGCAGTTGCTCACGCATGCCGGGTTCAACGTCACGCACTCGGCCGATGTTCGCAACGACATCTGGTACAAGCTCTGGGGCAACCTGACGATGAACCCGGTGAGCGCCATCACCGGTGCCACCATCGACCGCGTGCTGGCCGATCCGCTGGTGCGCAACTTCTGCCATGCCGCCATGCAGGAGGCCGCAGTCATTGGCGAGCGCATCGGTTGCGCCATCAGCCAAAGCGCCGAGGAGCGCTCCGTCGTCACCGCCAAGCTCGGCGCCTTCAAGACCTCGATGCTGCAGGACGTGGAAGCCGGGCGCGCCATCGAGCTCGACGCCATCGTGGGTGCGGTGCACGAGATCGGTGGCCGACTGGGCATGCCCATGCCCAACATCAATGCACTGCTGGGCCTCACGCGCCTTTTCGGCCGCGTGCACGGCTTGTACCCGGAAGCCTGAAGACATGGACATCAAGCACAACTACATCGCCGGAGAGTGGGTCGAGGGCGGCCCTGCGGCAGAGAACATCAACCCCTCCGACACGCGCGACGTGATCGGCCTGTACGCGCGCGCCAGCCAGGCGCAGGCGCTCGATGCCGTGGCCGCAGCGCATGCGGCCTTGCCCAAGTGGGCGGCTTCCACGCCACAGCAACGCGCCGACGTGCTCGACGCCGTGGGCAGCGAGATTGCCGCACGCAAGGCGGAGCTGGCCGATCTGCTGGCGCGCGAGGAGGGCAAGGCACTCACCGACGCCGCGGGCGAGGTGATGCGCGCGGCGCAGATCTTCAAGTTCTTCGCCGGCGAGGCGCTGCGCATTCCGGGCGAGCTGCTGGCTTCCACCCGACCGGGCATGAGCGTGGAGATCACGCGGGAACCCGTGGGCGTGGTGAGCATCATCACGCCATGGAATTTTCCCATCGCCATTCCGGCGTGGAAGATTGCGCCGGCCCTGGCCTACGGCAACACGGTGGTGTTCAAGCCGGCCGAGCTCGTGCCTGGCAGCGCCTGGGTACTGGCTGAGATTCTCAGCCGTGCCGGGCTGCCGGCCGGCGCGTTCAACCTGGTGATGGGCCGCGGGCGCGACATCGGCGACACGCTGCTGGGCGACCCGCGCGTGGCGGCCGTGACCTTCACCGGCTCCGAAGCCACCGGGCGCAAGGTGGCTGCCGCCTGCGTGACACGCCCCGGTGCCATGGCCAAGTTCCAGCTGGAGATGGGCGGCAAGAACCCGCTGGTGGTGCTCGACGACGCCGATCTTGACGTGGCGGTGAATTGCGCCATCAACGGCGCCTACTTCAGCACGGGGCAGCGCTGCACGGCCAGCTCGCGCCTGGTGGTGAGTGCCGGCATCCACGACCGCTTCGTGGACGCGATGCTGGCCAAGCTGGCCACGCTCAAGGTGGGCGATGCGCGCCGGGCCGGCACCGTGATCGGGCCGGTGGTCGATGCGCAGCAGCTTGAACAGGACCTGCGCTACGTCGCCATCGGCCGCGACGAGGGGGCCACGCTGGCCTTCGGCGGCCAGGCGCTGGAGAGCATCGACGGCCAGCCCGGGTACTACCTGCAGCCGGCGCTGTTCACCGGCACCAGCAGCGACATGCGGATCAACCGCGAGGAAATTTTCGGCCCGGTGGCCAGCGTTATCCGCGTGCACGACGCCGATGAAGCGCTGGCCGTGGCGAACGACACCGAATTCGGGTTGTCGGCAGGCGTGTGCACGACGTCCCTGAAGATGGCGGCGCGCTTCAAGCGGGAGCTGCAGGCAGGCATGGTGATGATCAACGCGCCCACCGCCGGTGTGGACGCGCACGTGCCCTTCGGCGGACGCAAAGGGTCCAGCCATGGGCCGCGCGAGCAGGGCCGCTATGCCGCCGAGTTCTACACGAGCGTGAAGACAACCTATCTCCAACCTTGAGGAAGACGCCATGAAGTTGCTGGTGCCCGTGAAGCGGGTGGTGGACTACAACGTGAAGGTGCGGGTGAAGTCCGACGGGTCGGGCATGGACCTCGCCGGTGTGAAGATGAGCATGAACCCCTTCGACGAGATCGCCATCGAAGAGGCGGTGCGCCTGAAGGAAAAGGGTGTGGCCACGGAAGTCATCGCCGTCTCCTGCGGCGTCACTCAGTGCCAGGAGACGCTGCGCACGGCCCTGGCCATCGGCGCGGACCGCGCCATCCTGGTCGAGACCGACGCCGAGCTGCAGCCGCTGGCCGTGGCCAAGATCCTCAAGGCGCTCGTCGACAAGGAACAGCCGGGCCTGGTGATCCTGGGCAAGCAGGCCATCGATGACGACTGCAAC
>NZ_JAXOJX010000016.1:0-108730 GCF_034427735.1 Azohydromonas lata | reverse complement strand
ACTGCGCCGTCTGCGCCGCCGCCGGGCCGTTGTTCTGCACCCGCACCAGGAAGTCGAAGCCTTCCAGCGGCTGCGCCGTGGCCTGCGCCGTGGCCGTGCCCGTGGCCACCGCCGCCTTGCTCAGCACCTGCACGTCGGCCGCGGACGCGGCGCCGACGGTGATGCTGCCGCTGCTGAAGTTGTTGCCCGCGGCCGGGTTGCTGCCGCCGTCGGTGTCCGGCGTGCCGGTGGTGACGATGCTGGCCGTGTTGTTGAACGCCGTGCCCGCCGCCGGGCTGCCCGTCAGCCGCACCGGAATGCGCACCGAAGCCGTGCCATTGGCCGGCATGGTGGTGATGGCGCAGGTGAACGCGGTGGCGCCGGCCGTGCCCGTGCACGTGGGCGCCGCCGGCACGAAGGTGCCCGCCGTCACCGTGAACACCGGCGTGCCGGTGAGCTCCATGCCCACGGGCAGCGCGTCGGCGAACTGCACCGTCTGCGCCGCCGCCGGGCCGTTGTTCTTCACCTGCACCAGGAAGTCAAAGCCCGCCAGCGGCTGCGCCGTGGCCTGCGCCGTGGACGTGCCCGTGGCCACCGCCGCCTTGCTCAGCACCTGCACGTCGGCCTGGTTACCCACGGTGATGCTGCCGCTGCTGAAGTTGTTGCCCGCGGCCGGGTTGCTGCCGCCGTTGGTGTCGGGCGTGACGGAGGTGACCAGGCTGGCCGTGTTGGTGATCACGGTTCCACCGGCCGGGCTGCCGCTGAGCGTCACCGGAATGCGCACGCTGGCAGTGGCGCCACTGGGCATGAGCGCGATGGTGCAGCTCACGGAGGTGCCGCCCGCCGCGCCCGTGCACGTGGGCGCCGCAGGCGTGAACGTGCCACCGAGCACGGTGAACACCGCAGGGCCGCTGAGCACCAGGTTGCCGGGCAGGTTGTCGGTGAAGACTGCCGTGTCGGCGTCCGACGGGCCGTTGTTGCGCAACTGCACCAGCCAGTCAAAGCGCTGGGAGGCGGGGACCGTGGTGATGGCGGTGGCGGTGTCGGTGGACACCGCCGTCTTGCTCACCACCTCGAGGTCCGAGCGCAGGCGAACCTTGGTGCTTTCGCTGACGCTGTTGTTGCCCGTCTGGGTTTCGTAGGCGTTGAGCGCGGCGTCGCTGAAACTGACGGCGGCCTGGTTGACGTAATCGCCCTGGGCCGCGGCGCGCAGCTTCACGCGCACCGTGGCGGTGACGGTTTCACCGGTTGCCAGCGCACCTGCCGTGCCCAGCGACGGGATGTTGCAGGTGATGGTGCCGCCGGCCTGGCCCACCGCGACGCCGGCGAGCGTGCAAGTCACGTTGGAGGGCGACTTGGACACGATTTCCACGAAGGTCGGCGACCCCACGGCGCTGGGCAGCGTGTCCACGAGCCGGACGTTTTCCACCGCGGAGGCGCCGTTGTTGGTCACCGTCACCGTGTACGTGATGTTGTCGCCGGGAACGGCCGGGTCGATGTCGTCGCTCTTGTTGACCAGCAGGTCGTAGCTGGGCAGCAGGATGGGCGTGTCGCGGTTGAACGTGTTGTCGGCGGGGTTGGTGTCCGGCAGCGAGCTGGTCACCGTGGCGGTGTTCCTGATGGTGCTGCCGCGCAGGGTGGCCGTCGGCCGCACGGTGAGCGTGACCGTCTGCGTGACGCCCCGGCCCATCGAAGTCCACGTGCACGTCACTTGGCGCGCGGAGGCCGCCCCGCTGGTGGCCACGCCAATCGTGGCCGTGGTGGTGCAACTGCCCGTCGTGGACGGGACACCGGGAGAGTCGAAGATCGTGGGCACGGCCAGCAGCACCACGCCCTCGGGCAAGGTGTCCGTCATCACCACGTTGCTTGCGACGCTGGTGCTCGCAACGGCGTTGGTGACCGTGATGGTGTAGGTCAGCAACTGCCCCGCCGCCACGGACGCGGGGTTGGCCGCCTTGCTCACGCTCAGGTCCACGCCGCCGGACATGTAGGCCGGCGTCGAGGCCACGGTGTTGTTGGTCTTGGCGGGATCGGCGTTGTCCGGCGCCCACGCGGACAAGTTCGAGTTTTGAACCGTGAATTGGGCGGAGGCGTCGGTCTTGTAGTGATAGATCGACACCTGAATGCGCGGACAGGTGCTGCCGGCGGTGCACACGGGCAGCGACGTGATGGTGCAGGCCAGGTTCACGTTGGGGCTGGACGCGAACGGACGCGCCAGCGTGCAGCTGCCCACCGTGGCATTGCCGGCAATGACGTTGACCGTTGCCGGCGCCTCGGCAAACATGGCCGCCTCGAAGGTGTCGGCCACGGCCACGTTGGTGGCCGTGGACGGCCCGGCGTTGGTGACCTCGATCTCCCACAGGATGGGCTTGCCGGCGTCCTGGCGGTTGCCGGTGGTGGCGCCCGCGCCCACGACCTTCTTGGTCACGCCCACGTCGGCCTGGTTCGACGTGTCCTGCGAGGCCACGCCCACGCCGGCGCAGTTGTTGCCGGCCACGGGATCGGCAATCGCGCCGTCCAGCTCCACGCACATGGTGTTCGTGAGCGTGGGGTTGGCGAGGGTGGCCCCGGCGAGCAGCGTGATGGCCGGCGTATCCGCGCCCATGGCGATGGCCGGGGCGGACGCGGTGGACGTGCAGGTGATGACGACGGGGCCCGCGGTCGCGTCCACCGGCGCGGTCTTGTCGCACGTCATGAGCAAGGCGTTGCTGGCGTTGCGCGGCAACTGGATCTGGTCCACGCGCATGCCCATGGGCACCGTGTCCACCAGCCTGAACGTGCTGCCCGCCGGGATGGCTTGCGGGCCCAGGTTCTTGGCCTTGATGTTGTACTGGATGGTCTGGGTGTTGAGGGTCGTGCCGGACCCGTTGGTGGTGATCAGGGGAATGGCACCCTGCTTCTGGCCAACGGTGCCCTTGACGGCCTGGAGATCGGCGCCGGTGTTGCCGGTCACGTTGGCCGTGGCCGTGCCTTCCGCGCTCGCTGCGCCGGTGGCGCTCAGGGTGGCCCGGTTGGTGACGCCGCCCGTCACCGCGATGGCCTTCACCGGCAGCGTGATCGTGCCCAGCAACTGGTTGGCCGTGGTGGTGCCCGACGGCGCCACGTTGTTGCGGGTGCAACTCATGGTGGCGCCCGCCGCGCCGGCGGCGCCGCAAAGGGGCATGGCGCTGCAGGTCCAGCCGCTGGAGGGCGTGGGCTGGCTGACGGCGCAAAAGGTCGACGGCAGCGGGTCCACCAGGGTGGCGTTGAGCGGGAAATCGCCGCTGTAGCGGGCGGTGAAGGTATAGGTGAACTGGTCGTTGAGCTGCAGCGAATTCGTCAGGGGCGTCTTGGCCAGCGAGAGCGTCGTGCCGGGGAGGACATCGACGTTGGTGCTGGCCAGGTTGTTGTCCGTGTAGCCGTCGGCGACGCTGCCTCCGGCGGCCACGTCGGCGGTGTGCGCGATGGAAGAGCCGCCGGCGGCGATGACCAGGCCGGTGATCGTGAACCGGTAGGAGGCCCCGGAAGCCAGTGTTCCGCGCGTGCAGGTCAGCGAGCCGCCTGCCTGCGTGCAGCCCGAGGGCAAGGTGCTGACCACGAAGCGGGGGTGCACGGTGAAGGTCACCGTGGACGACTGGGACGCATCGGGGCCGTTGTTGGTGACGACCACTTCAACGGCTTGCGTGGTGCCGGACGTGACCGTGCTGCCGGCGAGCACTTGCAGGCCCAGGTCCGCCCCGGCGTTGACGGTGGTGAGCTGGCTCACCGCCGTGGTCGGGTCGGAGAGGTCGGTCTGGGCCTGGACCGTCGTGGTGCCCTGCGCCAGCGGCCGCACGTAAAGCTGCAGCGAAGCCACGGTATCGGCGGCGATGTCGAACCCGCTGCAGCTCAGCGTGCCCGGTCCGGCCTGGCCCACCGTCATGCCGCTGCAGCTCGTGTTGGCCGGCACGGAGCCCATGCCCCCATAGGTGGCGCCCGCCGGAATCACGAAGTACACGCCGACGTTGGTGCGCGCCACGCCGGGAAGCGCTTCGGCTACGCGCGCCGTGTAGGTGATGCGCCCGTTGGCCGACGCAGGGTCCGGCGAATCCGTCAGGCCCGCGATGTACAGCGCCGCCTGTGCCGCACCGGTAAACAGCACCCCCACCGTAAACAGCCACAACGCGCGAACCAGGCGGGTGAACGACGTCAAATCGAAGCGGTGCAGAAAACGGCGGGCGAACGGCATCGTGCTATTTCTTCAGGCCAAGACCCTCCCTGCACTCGGAAGAAAGCATTTCAAAAACACAGTTTTGGGAGTGCCTCGGCACACGGCCGTCGCGCGGCCGCGTGATTTCAGTGCAACAAGTTTTTCAAGACAAAACTTTGCACACACGACACAACTTTATGGCCCGGAGGATTAACGCCCGGTGGCACGAAAGGGAAAACTTTCGGACATGCTGCCAAACCTCACGAATTTGCTTCGAAAGTGTTGGGGGCAGGACAAAGCTCTGTTGCGCGCCAGCCGCAAAAAGTTAATAGCCCACGGCTGCGCCGTCGCGGCGCGTATCGCTGGCCGCGACATAGCCGTCGACTGACGGGTCGCCCAAGCGCCAGATGAACTGTCCGGCGCCGAAATCCTGGTAGCTGTCTTCGATGAGCTCGATGCGGTGGCCCCGCGCGACGAGGCCCTGCACGGTGCCCATCGGCATCGAGGACTCGATGTTGAGAGACAGGCCCGAAAAAATTCGCCAGCGCGGCGCGTCGCAGGCGGTTTGGGGGTTCTGGCCGTGGTCGAGCATGCGCACCAGCGTCTGCAACTGGCCCTGCGGCTGCATGTTGGCGCCCATGACGCCAAAGCTCATCACGGGCTGGCCGTCGCGGGTGAGGAAGCCGGGGATGATGGTGTGGAAGGGCCGCTTGCCCGGGGCCACGGCGTTTGGGCTGGCCTCGTCCAGGCTGAAGGCGTGGCCGCGGTTTTGCAGGCTCAAGCCCCACTGCGGCAGCACCACGCCGGAGCCGAAGCCCAGGTAGTTGCTCTGGATGAAGCTGACCATCATCCCCTGCTCGTCCGCGGCCGTGAGGTAGATGGTGCCGCCGCGCATGGGATGGCCGGCGCCGAAGTCCTGCGCGCGCGCCGGATCGATGAGCCGGCTGCGTTCGGCCAGGTAGGCCGGGTCGAGCAGGTGCTCGGCCGTGCACTCCATGCAGTCGGCTTCGGCCACGAAGCGGTAGACGTCGGCGAAGGCCAGCTTCATGGCCTCGATCTGCAGGTGGTGGCCTTCGGCGCTGTCCGCTCCGAGGGCGCGCAGGTCGAAGCGCTGCAGCATGCCCAGCGCCATGAGCGCGGCCAGGCCCTGGCCGTTGGGCGGGATCTGGTGCAGGCGGTGGCCGCGGTAGTCCTGGCCCACCGGCTCCACCCATTGCGGCGCGTAGGCCGCGAGGTCTTGCACCGTCAGCGCGCCGCCGCCCTCGCGCGCCGCGGCGGCCAGGGCCTGCGCGATCTCGCCGCCATAGAGCGCCTGGCCGCCGGTGTCGGCGATGGCGCGCAGCGCGCGCGCGGCGCCGGGCATGGCAAAGCGCTCGCCCACGTTGGGCGCCCTGCCCTGCGGCAGGAAGGTGGCGGCAAAGCCCGGCTGGGAGGTGAGCTCCGGCAATGCCGCGGCGGCCTGCCACTTTTGCTGGACGACCACGGGCACGGCGTAGCCGCGCTCGGCGATGTTCACGGCCGGTGCCAGCACGCGCGAGAGCGGCAGCCGGCCAAAGCGCTGCGACAGCGCCACCCAGGCCGAGACGGCGCCGGGCACGGTGACGCTGTCCCAGCCGCGGCGTGGCGGCGTGGTGGCGTCGGCGCCGTAGCGGGCCTTGAAATAGTCCGGCGTCCAGGCCGCGGGGGCGCGGCCGGAGGCGTTGAGGCCATGAAGCCGCGTGCCGTCCCAGAGGATGCAAAAGGCGTCCGACCCCAGCCCGTTGCTGCAGGGCTCCAGCACCGTCATGGCCGCGGCGGCGGCCACGGCCGCGTCCACCGCGTTGCCGCCGGCGGCCAGCATGCGCAAGCCCGCCTGCGCGGCCAGCGGGTGCGAGGTGGCCACGACGTTGCGCGCGAACACGGGCAGCCGCGGCGTGAGGTAAGGGTTGGCGTAGTCGAACATGGCGCGGCTCCGTCTCTTGGTGGGACTGCAGCGATGGTGGGCAGCGCGCATGCCTTGCCCGGCATGCCCCTTCCCCGGTGTGCAGCGCACAAGCAAAAAGGGCCGCACAAGGCGGCCCGCAAGGGAGAGAAAGAGGAACAGAAGCCGGGTCAGTCGGCGTCCTGGAACGCCACTTCGCGCTTGTTCTTGATGGAGGGCAGCATCACCACCACCACCATCGCCAGCGCGGCCAGCAGCAGGCCGGCGGACAGCGGGCGGGTCATGAAGGTGCCCCACTCGCCGCGCGACAGCAGCAGCGCGCGGCGCAGGTTCTCTTCCATCATGGGGCCCAGGATGAAGCCCAGCAGCAGCGGCGCGGGTTCGCAGCCGAGCTTGTAGAACAGGTAGCCCACCACGCCGAAGATGGCGGCGATGTACACGTCGAAGTTGTTGTTGTTGAGCGTGTACAGGCCGATGGCGCAGAAGGTCATGATGGCCGGGAACAGGAAGCGGTAAGGCACGGTCAGCAGCTTGATCCAGATGCCGATGAGCGGCAGGTTCAGGATCACCAGCAGCAGGTTGCCGATCCACATCGAGGCGATCAGGCCCCAGAACAGCTCGGGGTTGCTGGTCATGACCTGGGGGCCGGGCTGGATGCCCTTGATGGTCATGGCTCCCACCATCAACGCCATCACGGCGTTGGGCGGGATGCCCAGCGTCAGCATGGGGATGAAGCTGGTCTGCGCGCCGGCGTTGTTGGCGGCCTCGGGGCCCGCCACGCCGCGGATGTTGCCTTGGCCAAAGGGCACTTCGCCCTTGCGGCCGCGGGTCTTCTTTTCCACCGTGTAGGCGGCAAAGGAGGCCAGCAGCGCGCCGCCGCCGGGCAGCACGCCCAGGATGGAGCCCAGCGCGGTGCCGCGCAGCACGGCGGGAGCGGCGTCCTTGAAGTCCTGCTTGGTCGGCCACAGGCCGCTCACGCTCTTGGTGAAGACCTCGCGGTGCTCGGCCGGGCGGCCGAGGTTGGAGATGATCTCGCCGAAGCCGAACACGCCCATGGCGATGGCCACGAAGCCGATGCCGTCGGTGAGCTCAGGGATGTCGAAGCTGTAGCGCGGCACGCCCGAGATCACGTCGGTGTTGATCTGGCCCAGCAGCAGGCCCAGCAGGATCATGGCGATGGCCTTGACCAGCGAGCCGGAAGCCAGCACCACGGCGCCGATGAGGCCCAGCACCATGAGCGAGAAGTACTCGGCCGGGCCGAACTTGAAGGCCAGCTCGGTCAGCGGCGGCGCGAAGGCCGCGATGATGATGGTGCCCACGCAACCGGCGAAGAAGGAACCCAGGCCGGCGGCGGCCAGCGCGGGGCCGGCGCGGCCCTTGCGCGCCATGGTGTAGCCGTCGATGGCCGTCACCACGGAGCTGGATTCGCCGGGCACGTTGATCAGGATGGCGGTGGTGGAGCCGCCGTACTGCGCGCCGTAGTAGATGCCGGCCAGCATGATCAGCGCCGGCGTGGCGTCCAGCGAGTAGATGCTGGGCAGCAGCATGGCGATGGTCGCCACGGGGCCCAGGCCCGGCAGCACGCCGATGAGCGTGCCCAGGATGGCGCCGCCCAGCGCCCACATGATGTTGGTGAAGGTGAAGGCGACCTGGAAACCCAGGCCCAAGTTGTTGAGCAGATCCATGTGATCAGCCTCCGGTGGCCGCGCCGAACGTCGGCCACAGCGGGATGGTGAGGTTCAGGCCGTAGATGAAGATGGCCCAGCTGCCCACGGTCAGGATCACCGCGTTGAGCAGCGCCTCCTTGAGCTTGAACTCGTCGCTGGCACTGGCCGACATCACGACCAGGATGGGCAGCGAGATGAACATGCCCAGGCGCGGCAGCAGCACGCCGAACAGCGCCACGGAGCCGATGATGATGAGCAGCGGCCGCCAGGAGAAGGCGCCGATGGGCTCGCCGTCCTCGGTGTCCTTGGTCAACGACTTGAACAGCACCATGCCGCCGAGCACGGCCATGAGCAGGCCCAGGCCGAAGGGGAAATAGCCCGGACCCGGGCGTGCGGACTGGCCGAAGCTGTAATTCGTTGCGCCCCAGGCGAAGCCCAGGCCTACGGCGACGAACATCAGTCCGGACCAGAAGTCCTTCTGACTTTTTATCTTCACGGGTTGTCTCCTGTACCGAAGTGCGGCGGATTCTAGGAATCGCCCCCTGGGTCTTCGCTGTGGATTCCACGTAAGCGCGAGCACGGACGGTGCGCGCCGCGCCGCCACCCCGGTGGAGGCCGTGAAAAATTGCCGCGGCCCTTGCCGCCGCGGCTCAGCCGGGCAGGCGCAGCGGCCGCACCAGGCGCAGCCACTTCGGCGCAGGCAGGCCGAACCGCTCCCGTATGTGCTCGGCGCGCGCGATGAGGGTGTCGCGGTCGGGCACCTCCACGCCGCGCGCGGCCACGACGATGGTGTTGCCCTCCTTGGTGGGCGCCAGGTGCCACACCTGCTCCAGGCCAAAGGCGGCGGCGATGCGCGCGGCGCTGGCGTCGAAGCTGGCGTCGCGGCCGAAGAGGTTGACGGTCATGAGCCCGCCGTCGGCCAGCACGCCGCGGCAGTGGGCGTAGAAGGCCTCGTCGTCGAGCACGGGGGCGGCGGCCTCGTGGTCGTAGAGGTCCACGTTGAGCACCTGCACGGTGCCCAGGTTTTGCGGGTCGGCCACCCAGCGCGCGGCGTCCTCGTGCAGCACGGTCAGCCTCGCGTCGTTGTCGGGCAGGTGGAACCACAGGCGGCAGGCGTCTATGACGGTGGCGTTGAGCTCCACGGCGGTGGTGGGCATCTTGAGCGCCTGGTGGCAAAAGCGCGTGATGGCGCCCGCGCCCAGGCCCAGTTGCACGGCGCTGCCTTCGGTGAGCTCCTGCGTTGGGCGCCAGAGCATCCAGGCCATCATGCGCTGCACGTATTCGAGCTCTATCTGCTGGGGCTTGCGCACGCGCATGGCGCCCTGCACCCACTCCGTGCCCAGGTGCAGGTAACGCACGCCGGCGTATTCGGAGATGGTGGCGCCGGCTTGCGCCTGTCGAGCCGGGGATTTCTTGCTGGCCATGGATCAATGCGCCGGGTCTGCGCCGTTCTGGTGTATGCGGGCCGCGAGTGTGCCCCGGCCGGCCGGGGGCGGCGGCGCCGGCGCGGGCTCAGGCCAACAAATCCGCCAGCCGCGGCAAGGCGGCGCGGGCATTGGCGGCCGTGGCGGCGGCGGTCTCGGCGGCGTCCCAGCCGCGCAGCCCGCCCAACGTGAGCGCGATGCGCGGCAGCTCGGCGGGCTCGTTGCGCGCGCCTGTGGGCTCGCCTTCAGCCCGTCCGTCGGCGCGGCGGTACAGCCACTGCGGCGGGATGTCGGGCGCGTCGGTCTCCAGCACCAGCGCGTCGGCCGGCAGCCCGGCGGCCAGGCGGCGTATCTGCAAGGCGCGCTCGTAGGTCATGGCGCCGCCAAAGCCCAGGCGCACGTCCAGGTCCAGGAAGGCATGGGCCTGCTGCGCGCTGCCGTTGAAGGCGTGGGCGATGCCGCCGCGCACGCCCGCGCGGCGCAGGTGCATCAGCACCCGGTCCACCGAGCGGCGGCTGTGCAGCAGCACGGGCAGCGAAAGCTCGCGCGCCAGCGCCAGTTGCGCGGCGAGCAGGTCCTCCTGCAGCGCGCGGTCCAGCCCGGGGACGAAGAAATCCAGGCCGATCTCGCCCACGGCCACCAGGCGCGCATCGTCGCGGTGGCGGTACAGGCTGTCCCGCAGCGCCTGCACCGCATTCGCGCCGGCGTCGTGCACGTACAGCGGGTGGATACCCAAGGCGTAGGACAAGCCGTGGCGATGTGCCAATTCGCGCACGGTTTCGAAGTTGCCGGGCGCCACGGCCGGGAGCACGATTTGCTTCAGACAAGCATCGCGTGCGCGCTGCACCACCGCGTCGCGATCGGCTTCGAACTCGGCGGCATCCAGATGGCAGTGGGTGTCTATCCACGGCAAAACAGCGTTGGCCATGCGCCGATGATGCCTGAGCGAGGATCGTGCTACTGTGGGGCCGCATTGCTGCACGCAGGGGGCGCAGATGAACGGGCGCAGGTCGAACCGGACACCGCTTTACAGCCACTCCAGCCGGGTTCGCCCGCCTGCAGCGGATTCCCCTCAACCCGCACCGGCCGCCGGGCCCGCCGCCAAGCCGGCACTGGCTGCGCACGGCGCCGCCGCAGCCGGCCGTTCCACCGCCGCCGCATCCACCACGTCTGCCGCTGTGCCGCCCAAGCGCCGCCTGGCGCTGCCGGCCTGGGGCTGGGCGCTGGCAGGCGCGCTGTTCGTGGGCGGCCCGCTGCTGGCCTGGGAAGCCTCGCGGCCCGCGCCGCAGGTGATCACGCAAAAGCACATCGACCTCGCGGTGAAGAAGGCGCTGGAAACCCAGCCGCTGCCCTCCCCGGCGGCCAAGGCCTACGAGAAGATCCGCGGCTCCGTGGTGCGCGTGGTCGGCCTGGATGACGACGGCCCCGTGGCCGACGCTTCCGGCCCGGGAAGCAGCAACGGCAACGGCAACAACGGCGTGGTGAAGCCGGACGCCGGCGGCAAGAAGGCCGTGGCCGGCGACGCGCCCGCGCACGGCGGCCACGAGGTGGGCGTGGGCAGCGGCGTGGTCATCGTGGACAGCGGGCTGATCCTGACCAACCTGCACGTGGTCAGCGGCGCGCGCCGCGTGCAGGTGGTGTTCTCCGACGGCTTGGAGTCCGAGGCCACGGTGGTCAACGTCATGCCGGAAAACGACCTGGCCGTGCTGCGCGCGCAGCGCATCCCCGACGACCTGCAGGCCGCCACGCTGCGCTCCACGGCCGACCTGCATCCGGGCGAGCGCGTGACGGCGGTGGGCTTCCCCTTCGGCATCGGCCCCACGGTGTCCTCCGGCGTGGTGTCGGGGCTCAAGCGCGAGTTCCGCTCGCCGGAAGGCAAGCAGGTGCTGTCCAACCTCATCCAGTTCGACGCCATGGCCAACCCGGGCAGCTCCGGCGGGCCGCTGGTGACGGACGACGGCGAGGTGGTGGGCATCGTCACCGCCATCCTCAACCCGGTGCAGCAGCGCTTCTTCGTGGGCATAGGCTTCGCCGTGCCCATAGAGAACGCCGCCGGCGGCGCGGGGCTGCCACCTTTCTGACGGCAAGAACGCCCGGCCTCGCGCCGGGCGTTTGCCTTTCGTTCACACCAACGTTTCCTCGATTCTTTTTTCCACGGGAGGATTCCGATGCTCGGCAGCAACAGCGAAACCGCAGCCCTGATGGAGCGCGTGCTCTACGAAGTCAAGCGTGTCGTGGTCGGCCAGGACCGCTTCCTGGAGCGCGTGCTGGTGGCCATGCTCTCGCAGGGCCACCTGCTGGTCGAAGGCGTGCCGGGCCTGGCCAAGACGCTCACCATCAAGACGCTGGCGCAGACGCTGCGCGGGCAGTTCAAGCGCATCCAGTTCACGCCGGACCTGGTGCCGGCCGACCTGGTGGGCACGCGCATCTACAACCAGAAGACGGGCGACTTCAGCACCACGCTGGGCCCGGTGTTCACCAACTTGCTGCTGGCCGACGAGATCAACCGCGCGCCGGCCAAGGTACAGAGCGCACTGCTGGAGGTGATGCAGGAGCGGCAGGTCACCATTGCCGGCACCACGCACCGCGTCCCGGAACCCTTCCTGGTGATGGCCACGCAGAACCCGATCGAGACCGAGGGCACCTATCCGCTGCCGGAGGCGCAGGTGGACCGCTTCATGATGAAGGTGCTGGTGGATTACCCGACGGAAGAGGAGGAGTTCGTCATCGTCGAGCGCGTCACCGGCGCGCCGGTGGAGGTGCAGCCGGTGGCCACCACGCTGCAACTGGCGCAACTGCAGCAGGCCTGCCGCGGCTTGTACGTGGACCCGTCGCTGATGCAGTACGCCGTCAAGCTCGTCTCGGCCACGCGCGACCCGGCCCGCGCGGGCCTCTCCGACCTGGGCCGCTACATCACCTTCGGCGCCAGCCCCCGCGCGACCATCAACCTCGTGGAAGGCGCCCGCGCCCTGGCCTTCCTGCGCGGGCGCACCTACGTGCTGCCGGACGACATGGTGGACATCGCCGCCGACGTGCTGCGCCACCGCCTGACGCTGAGCTACGAGGCACTGGCCGAGGGCATCAGCGCCGACGCCATCATCGGCAAGGTCATGCAGAAGCTGCCCGCGCCGGACAAGCCGCTGGAAGCCCGCGCCCAGCTCGCCGCCAATGGCTGATCGCGCGCCTTCAGCCAACAAGGCGCCGGCCGCGGCCCAAGCCGCGCCCGCCCTGCCTGGCGACAACGCCGAGGCGCTGCTGCGCCGCCTGGAGTGGAGCACCATCCGCCGCCTGGACGGCTGGCTGCAGGGCGACTACCGCACGCTCTTCCGCGGCGAGGGGCTGGACCTCGCGGACCTGCGCGAGTACCAGCACCACGACGACGTGCGCCGCATCGACTGGAACGTCACCGCGCGGCTGCAGCAGCCCTACGTGCGCGAGTACACCGAGGACCGCGACATCGCCGCGTGGTTCCTGCTGGACCTGAGCCCCTCGGTGCACTTCGGCTCGCGCCGGCGCAGCAAGGCGCAGGTGGGGATCGAGTTCACCGGCGTGATCGCGCGGCTGCTGGCGCGCCGGGGCAACCGCGTGGGCGCCCTGCTCTACGGCAGCCGCGTGGACACCGTGCTGCCCGCGCGCGGCGGGCGGCTGCAGGTGCTGGAGCTGCTGCAGCGGCTCATGAACCGTCCCGCCCCCGTGGCCATGCCCGGGGGCACGCGGCTGCAGGAGCTGCTGCAAGGCGCGCTGCAGCAGTTGCGCCGGCGCTCGCTGGTGTTCGTGCTGTCCGACTTCTTCAGCGAGCCGGGCTGGAGCGAGCCGCTGGCGTCGCTGGCCATGCGCCACGAGGTCGTCGCGGTGCGCCTCTATGACCCGCTGGAGCTGGATTTGCCCGATATCGGGATGGTTTATATCCAGGACGCCGAGACGGGCGAGCAACTGATGGTGGACACGCATGCCAAAGGCTTTCGCCAGCGCTTTGCCACCGCGGCGCGGCGGCGCGAGGCCGAGCTGCGCACGGGGCTGGCGCAGGCGGGCGTGGACACGCTGGAAATGGCCACCGACGAGGACCTGGCCGAGGCCATCGTCCGCTTCGTTCACCTGCGGCGCCAGCGCAGCCGACTGGCCGCCGGCAGCGTCAAGCCGCGGGCGCATTACTGAATACGACAGGGATAGCCGGGAGTAGCGATGATGAATTTCCTGTGGCCCTCGCTGCTGTGGACGCTGCTGCTGCTGCCGCTGCTGGTGCTGCTGTACCTGTGGCTGCTGCGTCGGCGAAAGCAGGCCGTGCTGCCCTATGCCGACCTGGGGCTGGTGAAGCAGGCGCTTGGGCGCGGCAGCGCCTGGAAGCGCCACGTGCCGCCGCTGCTGCTGCTCGTGTCGCTGGCGGCGCTGCTGCTGGCCTCGGCGCGGCCCACGGCGGTGATGACGCTGCCGCTGGCGGAGCAGACCATTATCCTGGCCATGGACGTTTCCGGCAGCATGCGCGCCGCCGACGTGCAGCCCACGCGGCTGGCGGCGGCGCAAAACGCTGCCAAGGCCTTCCTCACCGACCTGCCGCGCGACGTGCGCGTGGGCGTGGTGGCCTTTGCCGGCACGGCCGCGGTGGTGCAGGCGCCGACCTTCAGCCGCGAGGACGTGGTGGCCGCGATTGACCGCTTCCAGCTCCAGCGCGCCACGGCCATAGGCAGCGGCATCGTGCTGTCGCTGGCCACCATCTTCCCGGACGCGGGCATAGACCTGAGCCAGGTCACCGGGCAGCGGCCCATGCCGCAGGCGCTGGGCGAGAACAACGGCAATGAAGCCAAGCCGCGCGACTTCAAGCCGGTGGAGCCGGGCAGCTACGCGTCGGCCGCCGTCATCCTGCTCACCGACGGGCAGCGCACCACGGGGCCGGACCCGGTGGAGTCCGCCCGCATGGCCGCCGAGCGCGGCGTGCGCGTCTACACCGTGGGCATTGGCACCAAGGAGGGCGACACCATTGGCTTCGAGGGCTGGAGCATGCGGGTGCGGCTGGACGAGGAAACGCTCAAGACCATCGCCGACCTCACCCGCGCCGAGTACTTCTATGCCGGCACCGCGGCCGACCTGAAGAAGGTGTACGAGACGCTGTCCTCGCGCCTGGTGATGGAGAAGAAGGAAACGGAGATCACCGCCCTCTTCGCCGCGCTGGGCGCTGCGCTGGCGCTGGCCGCGGCGGCGCTGTCGCTGTGGTGGTTCGGCCGGGTGATGTAGGCCCGGTTGCGGTTGGCGATCCGTGCGCGGCCGCTCAGCGCGGCAGCCGCTCCCTGTACGCCCTGGCCGCGTCGAAGTAGCGCTGCAGGTAAGTGCGCGTCTGCTCGTCCGACAGCGGCGTGGCGCAGCTCAGCAACTGGCGGCAGTAGTTGCGCCACTCGGGGCCTTGCAGCACTTGCGCCAGCGCCTGGCGCAGCGCCTGCACGCGCTGCGCCGGCATGGCGGCGTGCGCCACCAGGGCGCGAAAGCTCGTGAAGGGCCGCAGGTCAAAACCGAATTCCTGCGCCGCGGGCACCTCCGGGAAGGCCGGGTCGCGCTGCGCGGCCAGCACGGCCAGCGGGCGCAGGCGCCCCTCCTCCAGCAGCTCGGCCACGTCGCCCGGCTCCTCGAACAGCAGCTCCACGCGCTTGTCCAGCACGGCGGCCACGCGCTCGTCGTGCCGCGACACCGGCACGTTGAGCAGCCTCGCCCCGTTCACGCCCAACGCGCGCAAAGCCAGCTCGTCGCGCCCGCCGGCACCGGAGGTGGCCACGCGCAGCCGGTCGGGGTTCTGCTTCGCGTGGTCGAGCACGTCCTGAAGCGTCCGGAAGGGACTGTCGGCCGGGGCGAACAGGAAGGACTCAAAGGTGGACACCACACCCAGCGTCTGGAAGAGCTGCGGACCCACCGTGCCCGTGCCGCCAGCCCACACCCAGACCGTGTTGCCGGCGATGACGGCCAGCGCGTTGGCCGGGTCGGCCGCGGCCAGCAGCCGGGTGAGGCCCGTGTTGCCGGAGGCCCCGGGCACGTTGGCCAGCTCCAGGCTCTGGCCCAGCAGCGGCTCCAGTTGCCGCGCCAGCAGCCGCGCGATGCCGTCGGGGCCGGAGCCGATGCCGTAGGGCACGGTCAGCTCGACGGCGCGGCGCGCATCCGGCGCCCCCGCGGGCGGGCCGAAGAACAGCGCCATCACGTAGCTGATGCTGTCGCGGTAGGCCAGCGGCGCGTTGTCGCGCCAGTTGCGCAGGTAGTCGCTGAAGCTGCCGCCCGGGGCGTCGAGATTGAGGTAGCCCAGCGCTTCCCAGAGCTGCGGGTTCTCCTCGAACAGCGACAGCAGTTGCGTGGCGACGACCTCGTTGCGGTCGCGGTCGTAGGGGCCCTTGCGCAGCACGGGCTCGTTGGCGGCGAACCAGGCGGTCAGGGTCTGGCCCGCCGCCAGGCGGCGGTGCTTCTCGGCCAGGAAGCGGTCAGCGCTGGCCTGCAGCTCCTGGGCGTAGCCCTGCAGCCGCGGGCTGGGCGGCGCGATCTGCCACTCGGCGGCAAAGCGCTGCAGGGTGTAGAGCGAGGCCACCTCGCACAGCGCCTCCTCGAACCACTGGTGGGCACCGGCGGCCTGGAAGTGCGGGTGGCGCTCGTAGTTGGCCATGACGTGGCAGAACTCGTGCGCGAACTCGTAGACGTAGCCGGCCCAGCGGTCGTCGCGCGCGGTGAGCTGCACCTGGTACTCGCCGCGCGGGCCGCGCTCGTAGAGCGAGATGGGCGAGCGCGCGGTGTGCGACACCACGATGGGCGCCAGCGGCCGCCCCGGGATGCGCTGCTGCAGCTCGCGCGCCACGGCCACCAGCACGTCGCGGATGTCGCGCGTGTTGGCGTTGCCCCAGCCGCCTTCGCGCACGGTGATGCGCACGCGCGCGTCCGGCAGCTCGCCGCCGCCGCGCGCGGGCAGCGGCATCACGCGGCCCACGGGCACGGACAGGCCGCGCTCGCGCAGCACGGCCTGCGCGGGCTCGGCCTGCAGCGCCAGCGGCGCCAGGGTGTCCGAGGGCACCTGCCCCGCCTCGTGCAGGTAGGCCATGGTGCCGGCGATGAGGCGGCGTGCGGTGTCGTCGAAGACGAAAGGGAAGGTCATGCGCGGCACGTCCGCCGCGTCCGGCGACGGCACGCCTTGCACGCCCGCCGGGGCGGTGGCGGGCGACGCGGCGGCCACGGGCGCCGGTGCGGGCGTGGGCGCAGGAGCAAGCGCAGGTGCGGAGGCGGCGGCGGAGGCCGGCGCAGCGACGGCCGCGGGTGCCGCGTACAGCGCGTTCCACAGCGTGGCGCCATCAAAACCGGCGGTCTGGGCCTGGGCCATGCGCACCACGTCGGCGGCGTTGGCGGGGTCGGCCAGGAAGCGCTGCGCGTCCAGCTCCGCGCGCAGCCAGGCCTGGGCGACGTCCGGCCGGCGTTGCAGCAAATCGGCGCGCATGAGCAAAAAACCGCCGTCCTCCAGGCCCAGGTCGCGGCCGCTGGCGATGCGCCGCGCCACGCCCTCCTGCACCAGCCGCGTCGCCACGGGCTCCCACACGGCGGCGGCGTCGATGCGGCCCGCGCGCAGGTTGCTGCTGATGATCTCGATGTTCTGGCCCAGGTAGGCCGCGGGCGCCACCTGGCGGGTGCTGAGCAGCTCGCGGGCGAAGCGGTCGGCGCAACTGTCGCGCGGCGCGGCCAGTTGCGCGCCCTGCAGCGCCTGCGGCGTGGCGGGCCCGTCCACGCGCGCCACCAGCACGTTGCACTGGTCCTGGCCCATGCCCAGCGCGGCCACGAGCTGCAGCGCGTCGGCCGTGCCCTCGGTGCGCGTGGCCGCCACCAGGGCCGACACCGGCCCCATGTAGCCGATGTGCTGCACGCCGGCCTGCAGGGCCGCGGCGATCTTGCGGCCCTGCAGCGCGGGTTCGAACTCCACGGTCGAGCCCTTGGGTAAATAGCGCTCGTAAAAACGCTTGCCGCGCATGACCAGCGCGGACCAGGCGGCGGTGAAGTAAGGCTGGTAGCCCACCACCAGCGCCACGGGCTCGCCGGGACTGCCCAGGCCGGGCCCCGGCGACGGCTTGACGGCGGCGGTGCCGGACGGGAACGCGGGCGGCGGCGCGGACTGCAGTGCCGGCAGCGGCTGCGCGGCAGCGGCGCCCAGGCCGGCCAGCCACAGCAGCCAGCCCGCCAGCAAGCGGGCGGGAAAGCGGGACAGGACGGAAACCGGCGGGCGTGGGCCCGGATGGGGCCAGGCGGCGGACGGGCGGCGCGCGGCGCGCCGGGTGCGCGGGTACTGCTTCACGCCCGCATTGTGAAACCCCGCCGGGAGGCGGGGTGGGTCGGGTGGTAACGGTCCCGACAGCGAACCGGCGCGGCGCCCTGCGGTGGCGCCGCGCCGGTGTCGGCTTCACTTGGGCCGGCCCGCTTCACAAGCCGCGGGCCGGCTCAGGCGTTGGGCGCTCAGTAGGCCGAGGCGTCGGCCGGGCCCTTGTAGACGCGGCCTGCGTGGCTGTTCTCGCCCGGGTCGAGGCGGCGCAGGCCGTCGAGGTCGTTGAAGATCCAGCGGTCGCTGCGCATGGCGGCGTCGCGGTCGGCGGCGACTTGGGCACGGGTGGCCGGGCCGCTGGCGGTGCTGCCGTCATAGCTGCGGCCCGCGGCGCCCTGCGACGAGGAGGTGTCGAAGGTGGACGTCGTCCCGACGGCCGTGCCGTAGGCCGGCGCCTGCGCGCCGGTGCCGGAGGAGGACATGTCGCTGCCCATGCCCGTGGTGCTGGAGGACGAGCCCGTGCCCATGGCGCCGGCGGTGGAGGACGCGTCGCTGCCCGTGCCGGTGGTGCCGGAAGTCGTGCCGGCCGCGCCCATGGCGCCCGCGGTGGACGAGGCGTCGCCGCCCATGCCCGTCGTCCCGGAGGACGAGCCGGTGGTGCCCATGGCGCCCGCGCTGGTGGCGGCGTCGCTGCCTGTGCCGGTGGTGCCAGAGGACGCGCCGCTGCCCATGCCGGCAGCCGTGGACGAGGTGTCGGCGCCCATGGTGCCGGCGCTGGTGGCGGCGGCGGGCTCGTTCATGCTGCCGGTGCCTTCATAGCTGCGGCCGGCCGCGCCGCTGTCCGAGGACATGGACGGGCTGCCCGCGGCGACGCCGGAACCGCTGTACGAGGACGACGTGCCGCTGGAAGACGAGCCGTCAGCCACGCTGCTGGTGCTGTCGCTGGTGCCGGCCGGCGGGCCGCTGTAGTTCTTGTCGAAATTCTTGGACGTGGGCGAGCTGGCCCACCAGGTGCCGTAGCTCTGGTCGGTGCGCTCGATCTCGCCGGCGGCCTGGGCGCGTGCCAGCTCGGCCTTGACTTCCGCGCGGGTGAGCGGCTGCTGCGTTTGGGCCATGGCGGAAGTGGCGCCCAAGGCGGCGACGATCAAGGAAGTGAGTACGGAAAGCTTCACGGTTGGACTCCTTGACGGGCCCGCACTGATTGGGGGCCCGCATCTGCACTTTAGGTTTCCCCACTCCCGCTGCCGACCAAGCGGCTGCTGTGAATGGGGGCTAATCCCTAAGGGCAAACTCCGGGCCCGCCGGCCGCAGCCGGCTCGAAGCACCGTGTCAGGAGGGCTGCAGCACGCCTTGCAGCAGCCGCAGCGTGCGGTCGCAGCGCGCGGCCAGGCGCTCGTCGTGCGTGACCAGGACAAAGGCGGTGCCGCGCTCGCGCGCGAGCTCCAGCATGAGGGCGAAGACGGCGTCAGCCGTGTCGCGGTCGAGGTTGCCGGTGGGCTCGTCGGCCAGCACGCAGGCCGGCTGCGACACCAGTGCGCGGGCGATGGCCACGCGCTGGCGCTCGCCGCCGGAGAGCTCGCTGGGCCGGTGCTCCACGCGCGTGGACAGGCCCACGCGGCCCAGCATCTCGCGGGCTTGGGTGCGTGCAACTTCCAGCGCCACGCGGCGCACGCGCAGCGGCATGGCCACGTTGTCCAGCGCGCTGAACTCCGGCAGCAGGTGGTGGAACTGGTAGATGAAGCCCAGGTGCTGGTTGCGCCAGCGGCCCTGCTCGGCGGCGCTCATGGCGGCGAAGTCGCGGCCCAGGAGCTGCACGCGGCCGGCGGTGGGCGCGTCCAGGCCGCCCAACAGGTGCAGCAGCGTGCTCTTGCCGGAGCCCGACGCGCCGACGATGGCCAGGGTGCGCGCGCGCTGGACCTGCAAAGTCACGTCGCGCAGCACCTGCACGTCCAGCGTGCCGTCGTGAAAGCGCTTGGACAGCCCGGTGCAGGAGAGCACCGGCTCGCCGGCATCGCCGAGAGCCGCGGCCGCCGCAGCGTTGGGACGGGAAAGCTCACTCATAGCGCAGCGCCTCCGCCGGGTTGACGCGGCTGGCGCGCCAGCTCGGGTACAGCGTGGCCAGCAGCGCCAGCACCAGCGAGATGAGGACGATGGGCACGATGTCGCCGCGCTGCGGGTCGCTGGGCATGTGGTTGATCACGTAGATGCTGCCGGGCAGGAAATTGACGTTGAGCACCCGCTCGATGGCCGGGACGATGGTGCCCACGTTGAAGGCCACCAGCAGCCCAAGCGCCGTGCCGGCGAAGGTGCCGATGATTCCGGAGGCCGCGCCCTGCACCACGAAGATGCCCATGATGGAGCGCGGGCTTGCGCCCAGGGTGCGCAGGATGGCGATGTCGGCACGCTTGTCCGTGACCGTCATCACCAGCGTGGAGACGAGGTTGAAGGCGGCCACGGCGACGATGAGCGTGAGGATGATGAACATCAGCCGCTTTTCGATCTGCACCGCGTCGAACCAGGCGGCGTTGGTGCGCGTCCAGTCGCGCACGAGCAGGTTGGGCAGGGCGCCGCCGAGCTGCTGCGCCACGTTGCGGGCCTCGTTCACGTCGGCCAGGCGCAGTTGCACGCCGGTAGGGCCCTCCACGCGGAAGAGCTTGGCGGCGTCCTCCACGTGGACCAGGGCCAGCGAGCTGTCGTACTCGTAGTGGCCGGAGGAGAAGACGCCGGCCACCGTGAAGGCGCGAAAGCGCGGCACCACGCCCGCGGGCGTCACCTGCCCGCCCGGGGCCACCAGCGTCACCGTGTCGCCCGGGCCCACGCCCAACTGGCGCGAGAGCTCCAGGCCCAGCACGATCTGCCAGGCGCCGGGCTGCAGCTTGGCCAGCACCGTGTCGCGCAACTGCGCGGCCAGCGGGGTGACGGCGGCCTCCTCGGCCGGGTCTATGCCGCGCACCAGCACGCCGCGCATGGTGTCGCCGCGCGCCAGCAGGGCCTGCGTGGCGATGAAGGGCGCGGCGCCCTGCACCTGCGCGTTGCGCCGCGCCTGGTTGGCCACGGCGCGCCAGTCGGGCAGCGCCGCGCCCGTGGGCTCCAGGATTTCCACGTGCGAGATCACGCTGAGCATGCGTTCGCGCACTTCCTTCTGAAAGCCGTTCATCACCGACAGCACGATGATCAGCGCCGCCACGCCCAGGGCGATGCCCAGCATGGACACGCCGGAAATGAAGGATATGAAGCGGTTTCGCCGCCCGGCCCGGCCCGCGCGCGTGTAGCGCCAGCCGATCTGCCATTCGTAAGGCATTTGCATGGGCCGGCATCGTAGCGGGCGGCATGGGCGGCTCCGGCGCGGCGCGCGGCGGCCCGGATAATTCGGCGCCATGCAACTGCTGATTCCCTTTGCCGCCCCCTTGTCCGACGCCGGGGCGCAAGCCCTGAAGTCGCTGCAGCTGCCTCACCTGGACGCGCTGCTGTCGCACTGGCGCGAGGCCGAACGCGACGCGGGCGACGAAAGCTCCCTCTCCCCGCCGCACGAACGCGCCCTGGCCCGCGCGCTGGGCTGGAGCGTCACCGACGGCTTGATCCCCTGGGCCGCGCGCGACGCCGCGGCGGCCGGGCTGGACGCGAGCCTGCCCTGGGGACGCCTCACGCCCGCGCACCTGCTGCTGGGCAGCGACCACATCGGCCTGACCGACCCGGGCGCCCTGGCCCTGGAGCCCTGGGAGTCGCGCCGCTTCTTCGACGCGCTGCACGAGCTCTTCGCCTCCGAAGGCTTCACCTTGCACTGGGTGAGCGACCTGAACTGGCTGGTGTCGCACCCGCTGTTGAAAGACCTGCCCACGCTGGCGGCCGACCGCGCCATTGGGCACGCGCTGCACAGCGACATGCCGGCGCAGCCGCGGCTGGTGCGGCGGCTGCTCAACGAGGTGCAGATGCTGCTGTTCAACCACCCGCTCAACGAGTCGCGCGAGGCGCGCGGCGAACTGCCCATCAACGCGCTGTGGCTCAGCGGCTGCGGCGCGGCCCAGGCCGAGCGCACCACAGGCGCGCCGCGCGTGGACGAGCGGCTGCGCACGCCCGCGCTCCACGAGGACTGGGACGCCTGGCGCGCCGCCTGGACGGCGCTGGACGAAGCATGCATCGCCCCCCTGGCCACCTACCCCGAAGGCCGCCTGGTGCTGTGCGGCGAGCGCGGCGCGGTGACCCTGGAGGCCCAACCCAAGCGCTGGTGGCAGCGCCTGTCCGGCGGCGCGCGCGCCGGGCGCGCCGCCGCGCTGCTGGAGACGCTATGACCACCCCCATGCTGGAAATGCGCGACGTGCCCCCGCGCGCGGTGCACGCGCTGGAACAGGCGGGCGTGCACCCGCTGCTGGCGCGGCTGTTCGCCGCGCGCGGCGTGAGCTCGCCGCAGGAGCTGGACGACGGGCTCAACCGCCTGCTGCCCCCCGCCTCGCTGCACGGCAGCGCCGAGGCCGCGCGGCTGCTGGCCGACATGATCGACGCGGGCAAGCGCATCTGCGTGGTGGCCGACTACGACTGCGACGGCGCCACCGCCTGCGCCGTGGCGCTGCGCGGGCTGCGCATGTTGGGCGCGGCGCCGCAGGCCGTCTGCTACGTCGTCCCCGACCGCGCCGTGCACGGCTACGGGCTGAGCCCCACCATCGTGGACCTAGCGCTGCCGCTCAGGCCGGACCTGCTGGTCACCGTGGACAACGGCATCGCCAGCATGGCGGGCGTGGCCCATGCGCGCGCGCTGGGCATGGCGGTGCTGGTGACGGACCACCACCTGCCCGCCGTGGAGGACGGTCAGGTGCAGCTGCCGGCGGCCGACGTCATCGTCAACCCCAGCCAGCCGGGCTGCGCCTTCGAAAGCAAGTCGCTGGCGGGCGTGGGCGTGATGTTCTACGTGCTGCTGGCGCTGCGCGCGGAGCTGCGCGCGCGCGGGCGCTTCGACCAAGCCACGCAACCGCGGCTGGACGCGCTGCTGGACCTCGTGGCCCTGGGCACGGTGGCCGACGTGGTCAAGCTGGACGCCAACAACCGCCGCCTGGTCGCCCAGGGCTTGAAGCGCATACGCGCCGGGCGCATGCAGCCGGGCGTGCAGGCGCTGTTCACCGCGGCCGGGCGCGACCCGCAACGCGCCAGCGCCTTCGACTTCGGCTTCGCGCTGGGCCCGCGCGTCAACGCCGCCGGGCGCCTGGCGGACATGACGCTGGGCATCGAATGCCTGCTCACCGACGATCCGGCGCGCGCGCGGGACCTCGCGCAGAAGCTGGACGCCATCAACCGCGAGCGCCGCGAGGTCGAGGCCGGCATGCGCGAGCAGGCCGAGCACCTGCTGGTGCAGCTCGCCCCCGAGGGCGAGGAAGTGGACGCCCCCGCCGCCGTGGCGCTGTACGACCCCGACTTCCACGAGGGCGTGGTGGGCATCGTGGCCGGGCGGCTCAAGGAGCGGCTGAACCGCCCGACCTTCGTGTTCGCGCGCGGGCAGGACGGCCTGCTCAAGGGGTCGGGCCGCTCCATCCCCGGCTTTCACCTGCGCGACGCGCTGGACCTGGTGAGCAAGCGCGCGCCGGGGCTGCTAGTGAAGTTCGGCGGCCACGCCATGGCCGCGGGCTGCACGCTGGCCGAGGCCGACTTCCCCCGCTTTGCCGCGCTGCTGGTGGCCGTGGCGCAGGAGCAGCTCGACGCCGCCGCGCTGCAGCGCCGGCTGCCCGTGGACGGATCGCTGCCGCCGCAGTACTTCGACGCGCCCACCGTCATGGCGCTGGAGGAGCAGGTCTGGGGCCAGGCCTTCGACGCGCCGCTGTTCTGCGACGAGGTGGAGGTCATCGCGCAGCGCCTGGTGGGCGAGCGCCACACCAAGCTGCGCCTGAAGCTGCACGGCGTGCTGCGCGACGCCATCTGGTTCAACCACGTGGACCCGCTGCCCGCCACGGCGCGGCTGGCCTACCGCGTGGCGCTGGAAACCTGGCAGGGCCAGCAGCGGCTGCAAATGGTGGTGCAGGCGCAGGCCTGACGCTTCGAAAGCGCGCAGCGTCGCTGCACAGCCGCAATTGCGCGGCGTACACCAGCGCCACACACGTAAGAGCCTTTGCAAGGCATTGCGCACTCCCGCACAAGCGGGGGTGTTGCCGGGCACACGCCCCATGCTGGGCACATCAACTGCTGAAAACGCATGTCGCCATGCCGCCACAAGAGCGGCCCAAAGGCGATGCAGTTTTTCGAAAAGAACGTCGTTGAGGTGCTTATGCGTGAACAGCAGTGCGCGGGCGAGCCCGCGCGCGCCGCGAATTTGTCGCGGCGCGGGGCCCTAGGCCGGCTGGCCGGCTGGGGTGGTGTGGCGGGCCTGGGTGGCGCGTCGGCGCTGCTGGCGGGCTGCGGCGGGGGCGACGGCGGCATGGCCGAATCGCCCGCGGCGCTGGAGAGCGCGGCGCAAGTGGCCGATACGGCCGCCAGCGCCGAGGCCGCGGCGCTGCCTGCGGCGCGCGTGGTACGCGCGGGGCTCAACCACCCGTGGGGGCTGGACTTCCTGGGCGACGGCAGCCTGCTCGTGACCGAGCGCGCCGGGCGGCTGCGCCGCATCAGCGCCGACGGCAGCAGCATGAGCAGCATCAGCGGGCTGCCGCCGCGCATCTTCGTGGGCGGCCAGGGCGGGCTGCTGGACGTGATCGTGGAGCACTTGGGCGGCGACACCTGGGTGTACCTGAGCTACACCGAGCGCGGCACGGGGCCGCAATACAACACCGCGGGCCTTGCCGTGGCGCGTGCGCGGCTGGTGGCCGGCGCCTTGCGCGACCTGGCCGTGATCTTCCGCGCCAGCCCCAAGGTGGCGGTCAGCAACATGTCCAACTACGGCGGGCGCATGGCGCTGGCCGGCACCAAGCTGTTCGTGTCGTTGGGCGACCACTTCACTGACGCGGAGCGCATCAGGGCGCAGTGGTTGGGCGCGCACCACGGCAAGATCGTCCGCATCAACCGCAACGGCAGCGTGCCGGCGGACAACCCCTTCGTGGGCCAGCCCGGCGCACTGCCGGAGATCTGGAGCCGCGGGCACCGCAACCCGCAGGGGCTGACCTTCAACCCGTTCACGGGCGAGCTGTGGTCCTCGGAGCACGGGCCGCAGGGCGGCGACGAGATCAACGTGATCGAGCGCGGGCAGAACTACGGCTGGCCGCGCATTTCCTACGGCTGCGAGTACGGCACGACGGTAGGCGCGTGCACGGTGGTGGGTGGCAAGCGCGAGCTGACCGGAATGGAGCAGCCGCAGACCTGGTGGGTGCCGACCTCCATCGCGCCCAGCGGCATCAGCTTCTACGACGGCGCCATGTTCCCCGAGTGGCGCGGCAACCTGTTCGTGGCCGCGCTCAAGGACACCTCGCTGTGGCGGCTCACGCTCAGCGGACGCAAGGTGGTGTCGCGCAGCGCCCTCTACCGGGGCCTGGGCAGGCGCATGCGCCACGTGCGCCAGGCGCCTGACGGAGCCCTGCTGGTACTGACCGACGAAGACAACGGGCGCATCTTGCGCATCGCCCGCTGAAAGACGAGGAGCCCACGCCGTGAAACGACGCATTGAAGCCTTGTCCTGCCCGGCCACCCCCGAGGACCGCCCGGCCGGCGCGACCGAAGCCCCCCTTCCTTCATCCCTGCCCCGGCGCCTGCAATGGCTGTGGGGCGCCGCCGTGGCGCTGAGCGTGGCCGTTTCCGGCTGCGGCGGCGGTGGCGGCAGTGGCGCCACCGAGGTGCCGGCCCCAGCGCCCACGCCGGCGCCGGCCCCCAGGCCCGTGCCCTCGCCCAACCCGCCGGCCCCGGCCCCGGCACCCGTGCCTGCCCCGGCTCCGACGCCGGTGCCCGCGCCAGCCCCGACACCGGCGCCAGCCCCTGCTCCGACGCCGGCCCCCGCGCCCGCACCGACGCCGGCGCCAGCCCCCGGCCCGGCGGTCGTTGAGAGCTTCCGCGACGGCCTGGTGCGGCCGTGGGCGCTGGCCTTCCTGCCGGACGGCAGCATGCTGGTGACGGAGCGGCCGGGCCGGCTGCGCCGGCTCAGCGCCGACGGGCTCACGCTGTCGGTGCCCATCACGGGGCTGCCCGCGATCAAGGTCAGCACGCTCGCCGCCGAACCGCCGCTGCAGGCCGGCCTGTTCGACGTGGTGCTGGACCCGGGCTTTGCGACGAACCGCCTCGTCTACCTGAGCTACGTCGAGGCCGGCAGCGGCGACACCGACGGCGTGGCCGTGTGGCGCGCGCAGCTCTCGGCGGACTACACCACGCTCACGGGCGGCACCGTCATCTACCGCCAACTGCCCAAGATAGCCGGCGAGCGCAACTACGGCGGCAAGCTGCTCTTCGACCGCAGCGGGCAGCTGCTGCTGACCTTGGGCGACCGCTTCGATGCCGCCACGCGCGACCAGGCGCAGATCCCGTCCAGCGGACTGGGCAAGATCGTGCGCATCACCACCAGCGGCACCGCCGCGCCGGGCGACCCGGTGGTGGCGGGCGCCGTTGCGGGGCTGTGGAGCTGGGGCCACCGCAACCCGCAGGGCCTGGCCATACACCCCGTCACGGGCGCCCTGTGGGAGGCCGAGCACGGGCCGCAGGGGGGCGACGAGATCAACATCGTGCTGCCCGCCCACAACTACGGCTGGCCGCTGATCTCCTACGGCTGCGAGTACGGCGCCACGCCCGTGGACAGTTGTCCCAAGGTGGGCGGCGCCAGCGCGGCGCCGGGGCTGGACCAGCCGCTGACGTGGTGGGGGCCCACCTCCATCGCGCCCGGGGGCATCAGCTTCTACACGGGCGCCGGCTTCCCGGAATGGCAGGGCAACCTGTTCGTGGCCGCGCTGGCGGACAAGGCGCTGTGGCGTCTTACCGTCAGCACCACCGGCGTGCTGAGCCGCGAGCGGCTGTTCGGCGACCTGGGCAAGCGCATCCGCGACGTGCGCCAGGGCCCCGACGGCTGGCTCTACCTGCTCACCGACGAGGACGCCGGCCAGATCCTGCGCGTGCGGCGCTGAGCGCTGGCGACGCCGGCCTGCCCGCCCACGCGGGCGGGCAGGCGGGCAGGATGGCGGCGTGATGGTCCCGCGTAGGGCATCGATCACGCCGCCATCCTGCGCGAAGGGCCGTTCAAGCTCGGGAAAACCCCCGGCTCCCTACAATTCAGGGGTGATTGATCCCCTTGCACTCAACGCCGACCTGCACTGCCACTCCGACGTGTCCGACGGCACGCTGACCCCGGAGGGCGTCGCGGCCCGCGCCCACGCCAACGGCGTGCAACTGTGGTCGCTGACCGACCACGACGAAACCGGCGGCCAGCACCGCGCCCGCCGGGCCGCGCTGGAGCTGGGCATGCCCTTTCTCAGCGGCGTGGAAATCTCCGTGACCTTCGCGGGCAAGACGGTGCACATCGTCGGCCTGGGCTTTGACATCGACGACGCGGCGCTGCGCTACGGCCTGGCAGCCACGCGCGGCGGGCGCAGCGATCGCGCGCGCGAGATGGGGCAGTCGCTGGAGGCCGCGGGCATTGCCGGCGCCTACGAGGGTGCGCTCAAGTACGCCTCCAACCCCGACCTGGTGTCGCGCACGCACTTCGCGCGCTTCCTGGTGGAAAGCGGCGTGTGCGCCAGCACGCCGGAGGTGTTCCGCCACTACCTGGCCGAGGGCAAGCCGGGCTTCGTCCCGCACCGCTGGGCCACGCTGTCGGACGCGGTGCGCTGGATACGCGGCGCGGGCGGCATGGCCGTCATCGCCCACCCGGGCCGCTACAACTTCTCGCCGGTGGAGGAGTTCGCCTTCTTCACCGAGTTCAAGCAGCTGGGTGGCGAGGGCGTGGAAGTGGTCACCGGCAGCCACCGCCCCGACGAGTACCCCAAGTACGCCGGGCTGGCGCGCGAGTTCGGCTTCTACGCCTCGCGCGGCAGCGACTTTCACAGCCCCGACGAAAGCCACACCGACCTGGGCACGCTGGCGCCGCTGCCGGGCGGTTTGATCCCTGTTTGGGAGCTGCTGGCCGAGCGCGTGCACACGCCCTGAGTGCGGCCCCGGCGCCGCATGGCGCGGGCGGGGTTCTTGCTTTGAACTTGGCATCCGACACGGGGGCGCTTCCCCGAAGGGGGATGCATGCACTGCCTGACCTTGCCCTGGCTGCCGCCCGTGTGGCGTCCGAAGCGGACAATCCTGCCCATGTCCCAGTACTTCGAACTCCATCCCGACGATCCGCAGCCGCGCCTGCTCAAGCAGGCTGCGCAAATCCTGCACGGCGGCGGCATCTGCGCACTACCCACGGACTCCAGCTACGCGCTGGTGTGCCACCTGGACGACAAGTCCGCGGCCGAGAAGCTGCGCCGCATCCGGCAGGTGGATGAAAAACACCACCTGACGCTGCTGTGCCGCGACCTGTCCGAGCTGGCGAGCTACGCCCGCGTGGACAACCAGCAATACCGGCTGCTCAAGCTGGCCACGCCGGGGCCCTTCACCTTCATCCTGGAGGCGACCAAGGAAGTGCCGCGCCGGCTGTCGCACCCCTCGCGCCGCACCATCGGATTGCGCGTGCCCGAGCACCGCGTGGCGCAGGCGCTGCTGGAGCAGTTGGGCCAGCCGCTGCTGGCCACCACGCTGATCCTGCCCGGCGACGACGACCCGCTCAACGACCCGCACGAGATTCGCGAGCGGCTGGAAAAGCAGATCCAGGTGGTGCTGGACGCGGGCGCCTGCCCCATGGAGCCCACCACCGTGCTGGACCTCTCCGGCGACGAGCCGGTGCTGGTGCGCCAGGGGCGCGGGGATGCGTCGGCGCTGGGCCTGGACCTTTAAAGCCATCAGCCGCGGCTTGGGACGCCCCAAACCGGCGCCCGCACGCCGCCCTATCCGGAAGCAAAACGGCCGCCCAACCATGCGTTGGGCGGCCGTTTCACTGTGCACTGCAGCTTTTACAAGGCCGCCGTCGCCACGATTTCCAGCTTCCAGTCCGGGTTGGCCAGGGCGGCCTGCACGGTGGCGCGCGGGGGCGCCTGGATGTCGGCGACCCAGCGGTCCCAGACGGCGTTCATGGCCGGGAACTCGGCCAGGTCCTTGATGAAGATCTGCACCATCAGCAGCCGGCTCTTGTCGGTGTGGGCGCGCGCCAGCAGCGCATCGATCTGGTCCAGCACCTGCTGCGTCTGCCCGGCCATGTCGGCCGTGGCGTCGCTGGGCACCTGGCCGGCCAGGTACACGGTGCCGTTGTGCACGGCCATCTCCGACAGGCGCGCGCCGACGTCAAATCGCTGAACCATTACTTCGCTCCTTTGTGCTTGCGGTGTTGCTTGTGCCCTGCGTGGCTGCCGGCCGCCTGCTTGTGCGCCGCCGCCGCACCACTGTTGGGCGTCGCGGCGGCCGCCTTCTGGCCGATGCGGCTCTCGGTGCCGGCCAGCAGCTTCTTGATGTTGGCGCTGTGGCGCCACACCAGCAGCAGGCCCATGACGGCCACGGCCAGCGCCGCGGGGCTGGCGCCCCAGATCAGCAGCTCATAAAAGGGCGCGAACAGCGCGGCCACGATGGCGGCCAGCGAGGAGTAGCGGAAGAAGTAGGCGATGGCCAGCCAGGTGGCCAGCGTGGCCAGCGCCAGCAGCGGGTTCAGGCCCAGCAGCACGCCCAGCGCCGTGGCCACGCCCTTGCCGCCCTGGAAGCGGAAGAACACCGGCCACAGGTGGCCCAGGAAAGCGGCCAGGCCGACGAAGGCGATGGTGGTGTCCGAGAGGCCCAGGCGCGGCGCCAGGGCTTGGGCGATGAGCACGGCGGCCGTGCCCTTGAAGGCGTCGAAGGCCAGCGTGAGCGCCGCGGCCTTGCGGTTGCCCGACCGCAGGACGTTGGTGGCGCCTGGATTCTTGGAGCCGTAGCTGCGCGGATCGGCCAGGCCCATGAAGCGGCTCACGATCACCGCAAAGGACAGCGACCCCAGCAGGTACGCCCCCAGCAACGCCAGCAGGCCAAACAGCAGCTCCATGTCCCTTGTTCGCGGATCGCAGGCAGTTAGACAGCCCGCCAGTGTAAGCGGCGGGCCAGGTTGTTCCTATTGACAGCCTCGTGCAAGGCGCCGTTACACGCGCCCATTACAGTGTCAACCCTTGGAGGTTTGACGCAGCGCATGAACACCCTCACCGACGACGCCCCGCACGCGGCCGCACCCGCCGTCCCCGTGGCCTGGCTGCCGCGCAGCCACACCGAGCTGCACGGCGAGCTGCACGCCCGCCCGGCGCTGCCGGTACGCACGCCCAGCGTGGTGTCGTCCTGGGCACAGTGGGGCATGAGCGCGGCGCAGGCGGAAAGCGCCTTGACCGAGCTGTGCCGCGCCAGCGGCGAGCCCGAGCCCCCGCCCGGCGCGCGCCACCACGTGCTGCACACGCCGCGCTTCGAGATGCGCTTCGAGCGCCACGGCGAGTTCGTGAGCTGGCAGGTCAACCGCCCGCTGCACCTGCCCGGCGGCACGCCCGCGGACGGCGCGCTGGACGAGCTGCTGGAGCATGCCTCGGCCACCGAGCTGCTGCCCTCGGCGTTCGTGCGCGCCCTGGCGCCGCCGGAAGGCGCGCCCATGATCGCCGCCACCCACGTGCTGCTGCTGCAGGCCGACGAGGACAGCCTGCCGCTGCTGCGCCGGCGCATCTCCACCGCGCTGGGCAGTTGCAGCGGCCACCTGTGCGAGGACGGCGCGCCGCTGCTGGGCGCCGTCATCGCCGACGGCCAGGGCGTGGTCTTCACGGACCTGCGCCTGCGCGGCGACGGTTTCACCCGCTTCGTCCTGCTGGACATGGGGCTGCCAACCGACCAGGCCGCGCGCGAGGCGCAGCGCCTGTGCGAGATAGAGACCTACCGCATGCTGGCCATGCTGGGCTTCCCGGTGGCGCAGAAGGAGGCGCAGTCCCTGGCGCATCTGGAGCGCACGCTGCAGCGCACGGTGGACGCCATGGCCAACGACGACTCGCTCGACGACGCCGCGGCCTTCGAGACGCTGACCAAGCTGGCCGCCGAGATCGAGCACGGCGCCGCGCGCACGCGCTACCGCTTCTCGGCCACGCGGGCCTATCACCAGATCGTCCAGCGCCGCCTCTCGGACCTGCGCGAGCGCCGCATCGAGGGTGTGCAGACGCTGTCGGGCTTCTTCGGCCGCCGCTTCGCGCCGGCCATGGCGCTGTGCGAGAGCACGGACGCGCGGCTCACCGACGTGGCCGACCGCATCAACCGCGCCGTGAGCCTGGCCCGCGTGCGCGTGGAGGTGCAGCGCGAGGCGGGCAACCAGGAGGTGTTCAAGCTCCTGGCCCACCGCCAGCAGCAGCAGCTCCGGCTGCAGCAGACGGTGGAAGGCTTGTCCGTGGTCGCCATCAGCTACTACGCGCTTGGGCTGGTGGGCTACCTGGCCAAGGCGGCCAAGGGCGTGCCGGCACTGGCCGCGGTGATGCCGCCGGCCGACGTGGTGGTGGGCCTGGCCGTGGCGCCGGTGGTGGGCTCGGTGTGGTGGTTCCTCAAGCAACTGCACCGGCGTCTGGGTAACCACTGATTCAAGCGGGCATCACGCATGCTCGGAGGGTTGACATGGTGAAAACAGCCGCCAGCGGAGGCTTGCATCCATGTTCGCTCCCTTGCACAAACGCGCCGGACAGCCATCCGGCACCGCCGCGCTGCGGCGCAACCTGCTGCACCCGGCCTGTGGGCTGACGGTGCTGCTTGGGCTGGTGGTCTCAGGCCTTCAGCCCTACAGCCGCCTGGGCTGGCTGGCCGAGGCCGCGCCCGTGCTGCTGGTGGGCGCGGCGCTGGTGCTGACCTACCGCCGCTACCCCTTGAGCACGCTGACCTACGTGCTGCTGTCGCTGTTCGCGCTGGTGGTGCTGACCGGGGCGGCCTACAGCTTCCAGCGCGTGCCGCTGGGCTTCTGGCTGGAGGACGTGTTCGACCTCTCGCGCAACCCGTATGACCGCGTGGGCCACTTCCTGCAGGGCGTGGTGCCGGCCATGGTGGTGCGCGAGCTGCTGCTGCGCCGCGGCTGGGTGACGCAGCGATTCGTGGCCGGGGTGCTCTCGGCCTGCGTGGCGCTGGCGCTGAGCGCGGGCTACGAAATCCTGCAGTGGCGCCTCACGGTGTTTTTCGACCGCTCGCCGCAGGACTTCCTGGGCTGGCAGGGCGACGTATGGGACAGCCAGGCCGACATGCTGTGCGCGCTGGCGGGCGCGGTGCTGGCGCTGCTGGCCTTGTCGGCCCTGCAGGACCGGCAGATGGCGCGGCTGCGCTGGCCGGTGCGGCGCTGAGCGTGACGGGGTGCCGCGCCGGCGGGCGTGGCGGCTTCACCCCCGCCGCCTGGGGCATGGCCGGCAGGCGGCTTGCCCCATAGGCTGGCCGCGCCGCCGGCGCCTGCACTCGCAGGGCCGCCGCTCATCAACTCCCGCGGCCAGGAGAACAACGATGTCCCAACACGTCTACAAGCTCATCGAGCTGGTGGGTTCGTCCACCACCGGCACCGACGACGCCATACGCAACGCCATCGAGACCGCCGCGCTCACCGTGCGCCACATCGACTGGTTCGAGGTCGTGGAAACGCGAGGCCACGTGGTGGATGGCCGCGTCGGCCACTACCAGGTCACGCTCAAGGTCGGCTTCAGGCTGGCGCCGGATACGCCGGCGGGCGATGGGGACGGCGGCGGCACGCAGTCCGGCGGCGTGAGCGGGATTGGGACGGCCTGACGCCCCGGCGCACACCCCGCGCGAAATGGAAAAAGGCGGTCCGCGGGACCGCCTTTTCCATGGCCGGCACGCGCTCTCAGAGCGCGCAGTGCACCGGCTTGGCATCCACCAGCGTGCTCAGCAGCTTGGGATCGATGCCCACCAAAAACCCGCGCTTGCCGCCGTTGATGCAAATCTTCTCCAGCGCCAGCACCGTCTCCTCCACATACACCGGCATGGCCTTCTTGGTGCCGAACGGGGACGTGCCGCCCACGAGGTAGCCGCTGTGGCGCTGGGCCACTTCCGGCTTGCAGGGCTCCACGCTTTTCACGCCGATCGCGCGCGCCAGCGCCTTGGTGCTGACCTGGCGGTCACCGTGCATGAGGACGATCAGGGGCTGCGCGCGCTCGTCCTGCATCACCAGCGTCTTGACGACCTGGTGCTCGTCCACCCCGAGCTGGCGCGAGGACTCGGCCGTGCCGCCGTGGTCCACGTAGTCGTAAGAGTGCTCGGTGAAAACCACGCCCGCGTGGCGCAGGAACTGGGTGGCGGGCGTCTCGCTGACGTGCTTGTCCTTCTTGGCCATGTCTTTCTTGTTGTCGTGCGGCTTACTGCGCCGGGTCGCGGTGCGTCCAGCGGATGTCGTCGATGACCTTGAGCAGGTTGGGCGAAAGCTCGGTGTCCCAGGCGTCCAGGTTCTCGTCGAGCTGCTCGACGCTGGTGACGCCGATGATGGTGCTGGCCACGCGCCAGTTGCGGTAGCACCAGGCCAGCGCCATGCGCGTGGGCGTGAGGCCGTTGGCGCGCGCCAGGGCGTTGTAGTGGCGCGCGGCCTGCAGCGCCTCCATGCGGCCCCAGCGCTGCTGCTTCATGGACTCGAACTGCGCTAGGCGCCCGGGGTTGTCCACGTCGCCGAAGCCACGCTGGTCGTACTTGCCGGTGAGCAGGCCAAAACCCAGCGGCGAGTAGGCCAGCAGCGACACCTGCGCGTGGTACAGCGCCTCGTCCAGCCCGTTGTCCACCACGCGGTTGACCAGGCAGTACGGGTTCTGCACGGTGGCGATGCGCGGCAGGCCCATCTGCTCGGCAATGCGGACGAACTCGGCCACGCCCCAAGGGGTTTCGTTGGACAGGCCGATGGCGCGCACCTTGCCGTCGCGCACCAGCCGCTCCAGCGCCTGGAGCTGCGACTCGATGCTGCTCACGGGCGCGAGCTTGTTCGGGTCGAAGTACACGCCGCCGAAGGCGGGCACGTGGCGGGCGGGCCAGTGGATCTGGAAGAGGTCGATGCACTCCACGCCCAAGCGCTGCAGGCTGTCGTTGCAGGCCTGGACGATGCGCTCGGGGCGCAGGTCCGGCACGCCGCCGCCGATCCAGTCGTAGCGCGAGGGGCCGGCGACCTTGGAGGCCAGCACCACCTTGTTGCGCGCGCCGGGGCGGGCCTTGAGCCAGGAGCCCAGGATGCGCTCCGTGTCGCCGTAGCGCTCCGCGCTCGGCGGCACGGGGTACATCTCCGCGGTGTCCAGGAAATTGACGCCGCGCTCCAGCGCGCGGTCCAGGATGCGGTGGCTGGTGGCTTCGTCCACCTGCTCGCCGAAGGTCATGGTGCCCAGGCAGATGGGCGTGACGCGCAGCTCGCTGCGGCCCAGGGTGATGGTGTCAAGCATGGACGCAAGTTTGCATCACCACGGGTTCGTGGGGAAAACCACCGGCCTGGGCGACGCGCTCATGAGCCGGCTTCGCTGCCCGCACCGGCGCTGCCCGCCGTCCCGCCGCTCATGCCGCCACCCGGCGCGCCGTCCTGGATGGGAATCTGCCGGCTGCGGTTGTGGCGCACGGGCATGTCGAAGCTCACATCCAGCACGCCGTTGTGGAAGCTGGCCTGCGCCGTGTCGGGGTTGACGCCCTCGGGCAACGGCAGGGCGCGCTTGAAGTGCCCGTAGCTGCGCTCGCTGCGGTAGTAGCCGCCGGGCTGGGCCGAGGTGCTGGTGGTGCGGCGCTCGCCCTGGACGACAAGCTGCCCGTGGTCGAAGTGGACCTGCAGGTCGTCGCGGTGCAGGCCGGGCAGGTCCATGCTGATGTGCAGCCGCCCGCCGCGCTCGCACAGCTCCACCTGCGGCAGCCAGCCGGCGCCCGGCGAGCTGCCCATGGCGGAGGAGGAAGACGCGCCGCCCGGCGCCTCGGCCATGGCGTCGTCCACACCGCCGCTGCTGCCCGCGCCGGAAGAAGGCATGCCCGCCGTGGCGTCCGAGCCGCGGTCGCGCAGCCGGCCGCGCAGCAGCTCGCGGCCGCCGCCTATGAACTGGTGGAAGAGGCGGTCCACGTCCTCGTCCAGCCGCTTCAGCAGCTCCAGGGGACTGCCGCCGCGGCCGCTCAGGAAATCGGTGTAGCGGCCGCCGCCGCGCGGGCCCTGGGGCGATTCGGCGCCGCCGCCGGGCTGCGCGCCCTGCCCGCCCATGCCCTGGCCGCTGCCGCCGCCCTGCTGGCCGGCGTTGGCGCTGAACTGCGATTGCTGGGAGCCGCCCTGTTGGGCCGAGGGGCCGCCCTGCTGCTGGCCTGGCTGCTGGCCTTGCTGCATCTGCGCGCCCTGCGGGGTGGATGGCTGGCCTGGTGCTCCGGAGTGCTGCTGTTGCTCGTCCATGGTGAAACCCTCCGCATCGGAAAAACGCCGGCCGCGCCAGATGCACCCAGGTGCGGCCGGCCGGCATGACGCACCCGGGCAGACGCCATGCCCAAGGGCACGGCGGCCTGTGCCATTCGTTCCCAGCAAGACCTTTGAGTTCTGTGCCGCGCCCGGCTTTACAAACCGCGTCGCCCTTGCCGGACGACGTCAATGCGGTTTCACCGGGGTGCGCGCGGGCGCCGAAGCCGCCCCTTGAGCCGCCCTTTAGAGTGCCGGCCATGACCTCCCCCGCCTACCAGCCGCGCCGTCCCGCCGCCAGCCGGTTCCTCGACCTCCGCAACGTCCGCTACCACCTCCACACCTGGGGCGACGCGTCGCAGGCTACCGATGAGCGCCCGCCTCTCGTGCTGCTGCACGGCTGGATGGACGTGGGCGCCTCCTTCCAGTTCCTGGTGGACGAATTGACTGCGCCGCGCTGGGTGATCGCCCCCGACTGGCGCGGCTTCGGCCGCAGCACCGTCCCCGGCGCGGACGCCTACTGGTTCCCCGACTACCTGGGCGACCTGGACGCGCTGCTGGATGCGCTGAGCCCCGATACGCCAGTGGACCTCGTGGGCCACTCCATGGGCGGCAACGTCGCCATGGCCTATGCCGGCGTGCGCCCGGCGCGGGTGCGGCGCCTGGTGAACCTGGAAGGTTTCGGGATGCCGGACAGCCGCGCCGCGCAGGCGCCTTCGCGGCTGGAGAAGTGGCTGGACGAGCTGAAGAAGCCGGCGCGGCTGATGACTTACGACAGCCTGCAGGCCGTCGCCGTCCGGCTGCAGGCCAACGACCCGTTTCTTGCCGCCGACAAGGCCGCCTGGCTGGCCGCGCATTGGGCCGAACCCGACGGCGACGGCCGCTGGCGGCTGCTGGCCGACCCGGCACACAAGCGCGTCAACCCGGTGCTCTACCGCAAGGAGGAGGCGCTGGCGGCCTGGCAGCGCATCCAGGCGCCGCTGCTGTGGGTGGAGGGCGAGGACACCGAGGTGCTGCGCCGCTGGGGCGCGGCCTACCCGCGCGAGGACTTCGAGGCCCGCATGGCGACGCTGCCGCCCCACCGCCGCGCGGTGCTGCCGCGCTGCGGCCACATGCTGCACCACGACCAGCCCGCGGCCGTGGCGGCTTTGATGGAAGCGTTTCTGGCCGCTTGAGCACCGGGCCGGGCCGCGGCGCGCGGCAAGGAAAGCCGGGAGCGCCGGGAAAGAAGCGTGGCCGCCTTACAGCAAGGCGCTGAACAAAGCCGGCACGCCGATCACCACCAGGCTCACCAGCAGCAGCTCGGCACCGCCCAACCTGTCCACGACCTTGCCCAGCTTCTGCATCGCCGTCTCCAACTGCTTTGTGGCCCTGTTGCCGCACAGCGTAGGCAGCCCCCCGGATGCGGGACTTGATCAATCTCAAGTGCGCCGGGGTCCTTCAGCTCGGTGTTTTCCCGGGGTGGCGCCAGTCGGAGAGCGCGGCCTGCGTCTGCGCCGAGGGTGGCGGCGTCAGCAGGCTCACCACGACGATGGCGACGACGCCCACCGGCACGCCCAACACGCCGGCCGACACCGGGTGCAGCCCCCACCACAGCTCCACCGGCGACTGGATGTGGAAGACGCCGCGCAGCCAGGGCTGCGTCAACACCATGTAGGTGCCGGCGGTGAGCACGCCCGCCACCATGCCGGCGCAGGCGCCCGCGCGCGTGGCGCGCTTCCAGAAGATGCCCAGCACCAGCGCCGGGAAGAAGGCCGAGCCCGCCAGCGAGAAGGTGGCCGACACCAGGAACAGGATGTCCGCCGGCTTGTGCGCCGCCACCGCCGCCGCCGCCAGCGCCACCACCAGCAGCAGCGTCTTGGAGATGGTCACGCGCCGCGCCGTGGAGGAGCCCGGCCGCATGACGCGGTAGTAGGTGTCGTGGCCCAGGGCGTTGGAGATGGTCAGCAGCAGCCCGTCGGCCGTGGACAGCGCCGCGGCCAGGCCGCCGGCGGCCACCATGCCGGCAACGACGTAGGGCAGCCCGGCGATCTCCGGCGTGGCCAGCATGATGATGTCGCCGCCGATCTTCATCTCGCCGAGCTGGAAGATGCCGTCGCCGTTGACGTCCTGCACCGACAGCAGCGCCGGATCGACCTTGGACCAGTTCGAGATCCACGCCGGCAGCCGGTCGAAGGGCGTGCCCACCAGCACGTTGAAAATCTCGTACTTCACCAGCACCGCCAGCGCGGGCGCCGTGACGTAGAGCAGCAGGATGAAGAACAGCGTCCACGCCACCGAGGCGCGCGCCTCGCGCACGTTGGGCGTCGTGTAGTAGCGCGTGAGCACGTGCGGCAGCGCCGCGGAGCCCACCATCAGGCAGAACACCAGCGCCATGAAGTTGCGCCGCGACACCTCGGGGTTGCTGCGCGAGAGCGGGTCGCCGTCGGGCTCCCCGGCAAAGGGCACGGCGTGCTCGGGCATGCCCGCCAGCGGACGGGCGCGCGCCTCGTTGGCCGCCTTCTCGGCCTGCCACGCGCGCCGCGCCTCCTCCTCGTTGTTGGGCAACTGCGCCAGCGCGCGCTCGGCGGCGTGGATTTCGCTTTGCGGCGCGTTGGTGTGCTTCAAACGCGCCACGCGCGCCTTGGCGGCATCGACTTCAGCCTCCAGCGCCGCGGCCACGTTCTCCAGGCGGCGCTCGTAGGCGTCGGCACGGCCCTGGAAGGTGGAGATCACCTCCTTCTCGCGCGGGTCGGCCTTGAGCTGCTGCTCGCGCTCGCTGACCTTTTCAAGCTGCACGCCGTACACCACCAGCGGCAGCGGCACGCCCGTCTGCTTGGCCGCCAGCCAGCACACGGGCACCAGGTAGGCCAGGATCAGCACGATGTACTGCGCCACCTGCGTCCACGTCACCGCGCGCATGCCGCCCAGGAACGAGCACACCAGCACGCCGCCCAGGCCCACGAACACGCCCACCTCGAAGGGCAGCCCGGTCAACCGCGCCGTGATCAGGCCCACGCCGTAAATCTGCGCCACGAGGTAGGTGAAACTGACCAGGATGGCGCAGCCCGCGCCGATGAGCCGTGGCGCGTGGCCCTCGTAGCGCGCGCCCAGGAAGTCGGGAATCGTGTACTGGCCGAACTTGCGCAGGTAGGGCGCCAGCAGCAGCGCCACCAGGCAGTAGCCGCCCGTCCAGCCCATGACGTAGGCCAGGCCGCCGAAACCGCTCAGGTACAGCGTGCCGGCCATGCCGATGAAGGAGGCTGCGCTCATCCAGTCCGCCGCCGTGGCCATGCCGTTGTAGAAGGCCGGCACGCGGCGCCCGGCCACGTAGTACTCGGCCGGGTCGGTGGTGCGGCTGAGGATGCCTATGCCGGCGTACAGCGTGACCGTCAGCAGCAGGAAGGCAAAGCCGATCCAGCGCTTGGACAGCCCCGCCACCTCCTCGGCCACGCCCAGCAGCACCACGAAGACGATGAAGCCCAGCGCAAAGGCCAGGTAGATGCGGTGCAGCCGGCTGCGGAAGTGCCGGTCGGCCGACGGGGAGGCGCCGGGCGCGGTCACCTCAGGGCTCCTCCGCCAGGCCGGCGGCGTCGTCCAGCCGGCCCATGGCCCAGGCGTAGACCACCACCACCGCCAGGAACACCAGCAGCGCCCCCTGGGACGCCATCCAGAAGCCCAGCGGCCAGCCGAAGAAGCGCTGCCGCAGGTCGGCCGCGAAGTAGACGCCCACGAAACCGGCCAGGAACCACACCAGCAGCAGCACCGCGGTGAGCCAGCACGTGCGCCGCCAATGCACGGCCAGCGCCGCCGCGGATGCGGGCGCGGGCGCGGCCTCGGACGGCAGCGCCGTGCCGCGCGGCGGTGCGGCGGCGGGCGATGGGGGGGTGTCGGCCTGTTGTTCTCGGCGGCCTTTGGGCTGCATGTCGTCTCCACGGCACGGCCGGTTTGGACGGCGGCCGCCGGGCGGCATTCTCTTACAACGCCCGCACGCTCCTGAACGGCGCGGTGCGCGTGCGAAAATCCACCCCTTTCACGCATCACAACCGCGGGTCCCCACACATGGACATCGAACGCATCAACGCCATCGGCAGCCTGCTGACCGACCTGAGCGAGCGCACCAGTGCGCTAAGGGGGTATCTTTGACTACGACCGCAAAGCCCTGCGCCTGAACGAAGTCAACGCCGCGCTGGAGAACCCCAGCGTCTGGAACGAACCCAAGCGCGCCCAGGAGCTGGGCCGCGAAAAGAAGACGCTGGAGGTGGTGGTCGACACCATCAACCACCTTGAGCGCAACCTCGGCGACAACCTCGAGCTCTGGGAAATGAGCAAGGCCGACGAGGACGTGGACGCCCTCGAAACCATAGAGGCCGAAGCCCAGCAACTGCAGGCGACGGTGGAACAACTGGAGTTCCGCCGCATGTTCAACAACCCTGCCGACCCCAGCAACTGCTTCATCGACATCCAGGCCGGCGCCGGCGGCACCGAGGCTTGCGACTGGGCCAGCATGCTGCTGCGCCAGTACCTCAAGTACTGCGAGCGCAAGGGCTTCAAGCCCGAGGTCATGGAAGAGACCGAGGGCGACGTCGCGGGCATCCGCAGCGCGACGATCAAGGTGGAAGGCGACTACGCCTTCGGCCACCTGCGCACCGAGACCGGCGTGCACCGCCTGGTGCGCAAGAGCCCGTTCGACAGCTCAGGCGGTCGCCACACCAGCTTCGCGTCGCTGTTCGTCTACCCGGAAGTCGATGACTCCATCGAGATCGACATCAACCCGGCCGACGTGCGCACCGACACCTTCCGCGCCTCCGGCGCGGGCGGCCAGCACATCAACAAGACCGACTCGGCCGTGCGCCTGACGCACATCCCCACCGGCATCGTCGTGCAGTGCCAGAACGACCGTTCGCAGCACCGCAACCGCGACGAGGCCTGGCAGATGCTGCGCTCGCGCCTGTACGAGCACGAGATGCGCAAGAAAATGGCCGAGCAACAGAAGCTCGAAGACGCCAAGACCGACGTGGGCTGGGGACACCAGATCCGCTCCTACGTGCTGGACCAGAGCCGCATCAAGGACTTGCGGACCAACGTCGAAATCTCCAACACCCAGAAGGTGCTGGACGGCGACCTCGACGCCTTCATCGCCGCCAGCCTGAAGCAGGGTTTGTAAAACCCACCGCCGCGAACGGGCCCCGCCGCACTCGGCAAGGGGGCGGGCCCGTTCGTGCCACCACCCAGACACGCCACGGGAGCAGCAATGCGCGAAGGCACCGTCACCCTGGTCCGCCGCGAGGATTACCTCGCGCCGGCCTACCGCATCCGCAGCGTCGAGCTGTGCTTCGACCTCGAACCGGCCAAGACGCTGGTGAGCTCCAAGCTCGCCATCGAACGCAACCCGCAGGCCGCGCCCCAGCCGCTGCGGCTGCACGGCGAGGGCCTCACGCTGCTGCGCGTGCTGGCCAACGGCGAGAGCGTCAGCTTCCGGCACGAGGACGGCCAGCTCGTCATCGACCACCCGCCCGCGGACGAAAGCTTCACGCTGGAAATCCGCAACAGCTGCTGCCCCGAGAAGAACACCGAGCTCTCCGGCCTCTACACCAGCGGCAGCGGCTTCTTCACCCAGTGCGAGGCCGAGGGCTTCCGGCGCATCACCTACTTCCTGGACCGCCCGGACGTGATGGCCGTCTACACGGTGACGCTGCGCGCGGACAAGGCCAAGTACCCGGTGCTGCTGTCGAACGGCAACCTGGTGGAACAGGGCGAGCTGCCCGGCGGCCGGCACTTCGCCAAGTGGCACGACCCCTTCCCCAAACCCAGCTACCTGTTCGCCCTGGTGGCGGCGGACCTGGTGGCGCGTGAACAGAAAATCCGCACCCGCTCCGGCAAGGAGCACCTGCTGCAGGTGTTCGTCCGCCGCGGCGACCTCGACAAGACCGAGCACGCGATGAACTCGCTGGTCGCCTCGGTGGTGTGGGACGAGGCGCGCTTCAAGCTGCCCCTGGACCTCGAACGCTTCATGATCGTGGCGGTCGAGGACTTCAACATGGGGGCCATGGAGAACAAGGGCCTCAACATCTTCAACACCAAGTTCGTCCTGGCCAGCCCCGCCACGGCGACCGACGTGGACTTTTTCGGCGTGGAAAGCGTGGTGGCCCACGAGTACTTCCACAACTGGACGGGCAACCGCATCACCTGCCGCGACTGGTTCCAGCTCAGCCTCAAGGAAGGCCTCACCGTCTACCGCGACCAGGAGTTCTCGATGGACATGAGCGGCGGCGCCAGCGCCCGCGCCGTGCGCCGCATCGAGGACGTGCGCCAGCTGCGCGCGGCCCAGTTCCCGGAAGACGCGGGCCCCATGGCCCACCCGGTGCGCCCGGACAGCTACGCCGAGATCAACAACTTCTACACCGCCACCGTCTACGACAAGGGCGCGGAAGTCGTGCGCATGATGGCCACGCTGGTGGGCCGCGAGGGCTTTGCCAACGGCATGAGCCTGTACTTCGAGCGGCACGACGGGCAGGCAGTCACTTGCGACGACTTCGCGCAGGCCATCGCCGACGCCAACCCGGGCAGCGCGCTGTCGGTGCGGCTGGACGCCTTCAAGCGCTGGTACGCCCAGGCCGGCACGCCCACGGTCACCGCCCGCGGCACCTACGACGCCGAGAACCGCCGCTACACGCTCACGCTGGAGCAGTTCTGCGGCCCCTCGCCCGGCCAGCCTTTCAAATTCCCCTTCGTGATCCCGGTGGCCATGGGGCTGGTGGCGCAGGACGGCAGCTCCTTGCCGCTGCAACTGGCGGGCGAGGAGGCTCCCGGCGGCACCAGCCGCGTGCTGGTGCTGGAGCACCCGCAGCAGCAGTGGGTGTTCGAGAACGTGGACGCCGCCCCCGTGCCCTCGCTGCTGCGCGGCTTCTCCGCGCCCGTGAACCTGGACGACGGCCTGTCCGACGCCGAGCGCATGGTGCTGCTGGCCCACGACAGCGACGCCTTCAACCGCTGGGAATCGGCGCAAAAGCTCGCCCTCTCCCGCCTGTGCGCTGCCGCCCAGGGCCTGGGCCCGGCCGCCCTGGACGCGCCGCTGGTGGAAGCCCTGCGCGCCGTGCTGCGCCACCCGGCGCTGGACGCCTCTTTCAAGGAGCTCGTCCTGCAACTGCCCAGCGAGGGCTACGTCGCCGAACACCTGCCGGTGGTGGACCCGCAGCGCGTGCACGAAGTCCGCGAGGCGATGCGCGCGCAACTGGCCGAGCAGCTCCATGCCGACTGGATCGAAGCCTTCGAGCGCAACGCCACGAACGAGGCCTACGCGCCCACCGTGGCCCAGGCCGGCAAGCGCGCCCTGGTCAACATGGCGCTGTCCATGCTGTGCCTGCAGTCCCAGCGCAGCGGCGACCCGGTGTGGCCCGGCCGCGCGTATCAACGCTTCAAGGACGCGACCAACATGACGGAGCGCTTGGGCGCCCTCTCCGCGCTGGTCGAGTCGCATGCCGGGCTGGCCGAGCCGGCGCTCTCGCGCTTCCACGAGCTGTTCAAGGACGACGCGCTGGTGCTGGACAAGTGGTTCGCCCTGCAGGCCCGCGCGCCTGAGCTGGACGGCCGCGTCTTCGCCCGCGTCAAGGCGCTGCTCAAGCACCCCGACTTCTCTTTGCGCAACCCCAACCGCGCGCGCAGCCTGCTGTTCTCGTTGACCATGTTCAACCCGGCGGCCTTCCACCGCGCCGATGCGGCGGGCTACGTGTTTTGGGCCGACCGCGTCATGGACATCGACGCCATGAACCCGCAGCTCGCCGCCCGCCTGGCGCGCGTGATGGACCGCTGGCGCAAGCTGGCCGAGCCCTACCGCGGCGCGGCGCGCGAGGCCATCGCCCGCGTGGCGGCCAAGCCGGACCTGTCGGGCGACGTGCGCGAGATCGTCACGCGCGCGCTGGCCGAGGACGAGGCCAATGCCAACGCCCAGGCCGCCGCGGCCCAATGAACATTCGATCACCACTGGAGGCAGCACCATGAGCAGCAAGCGAGTCAGTCTCACCCAATACCTGGTCGAGCAGCAGCGCGAGCACGACAACATCCCGGCGCAGCTGCGGCTGCTCATCGAGGTGGTGGCGCGCGCCTGCAAGCGCATCGCCATCGCGGTCAACAAGGGCGCGCTGGGCGAGGTGCTGGGCACGGCCGGCAGCGAGAACGTGCAGGGCGAGGTCCAGAAGAAGCTGGACATCATCTCCAACGAGGTGCTGATCGAGGCCAACGAGTGGGGCGGCCACCTCGCGGCCATGGCCAGCGAGGAGATGGATGAGATCCACATCATCCCCAACCGCTACCCGCAGGGCGAATTCCTGCTGCTGTTCGATCCGCTGGACGGCTCCTCCAACATCGACGTCAACGTCAGCATCGGCACCATCTTCTCGGTGCTCAAGAAGGGCGCCGACCACGAGGGCGTGAGCGAAGCCGACTTCCTGCAGCCCGGCAAGTCGCAGGTGGCCGCGGGCTACTGCGTCTACGGCCCGCAGACCACGCTGGTGCTGACGGTGGGCGCGGGCGTGGTGATGTTCACGTTGGACCGCGAGCTGGGCGGCTGGTTCCTCATCGAGGAGAACGTGCAGATCCCGGCCGACACCAAGGAATTCGCGATCAACATGAGCAACATGCGCCACTGGGACGCGCCGGTGAAGCGCTACATCGACGAATGCCTGGCCGGCACCACCGGCCCCCGCGGCAAGGACTTCAACATGCGCTGGATCGCCTCCATGGTGGCCGACGTGCATCGCATCCTGTGCCGCGGCGGCATCTTCATGTACCCGTGGGACGCGCGCGAGCCGGCCAAGCCCGGCAAGCTGCGCCTGATGTACGAGGCCAACCCGATGGCCTTCCTGGTCGAGCAGGCCGGCGGCGCCGCCACCAACGGCCAGCAGCGCATCATGGACATCCAGCCCTCCAAGCTGCACGAGCGCGTGAGCGTGATCCTGGGCTCCAAGAACGAGGTGGACGTCGTCACGGGCTACCACCTGGAAGCGGCCAAGAAGTAAGGCCCTTTCGTTGAGGCCCGGGCCGGCGGCGACGGACTGATCGCCATCGGCACGGGGCTTGCCGCGATGTGCGCCAACACCAACGCGCACACCGCCCTGCCCCGTGACTTCCCCCCGCCGCCAGCCTCGCAAAAACGGGTTTGAAAAATTTCAAGCGAAACGCTTGCATTCCCCCTTAAACCCGTGCCACAATAGCTGTCTTGACACCGCCGGTGTAGCTCAGTTGGTAGAGCAGCGCATTCGTAATGCGAAGGTCGGGAGTTCGACTCTCTTCACCGGCACCAAACACGAAGGCCCTGGTTTCTTACGGAACCAGGGCCTTTTCGTTGCGCGCTCGCCTTTGGCGTTGCACAACGGTGCGGCGGCGTCTTCGCCCTCCTTGCCGCATGCGATGCTGCGCACCCCTCAAGACTTGATGAGGCCCCGCCATGCAGCCCGCACCTGACACCCTGCGCCTCGTGGGCGACGTGGGCGGCACCAACGCCCGCTTCGCGCTGCTGGACGACTTCGGCCACCTGCAGGCCGCCAGCACCCTCTCCACCACGGGCCACGCCGACCTTGCCGCCGCCGTGCGCGCCTACCTCGCGCCGCTGGGCTCGCCCGTGCTGCGCGAGGCGGCCGTGGCCATCGCCAACCCCATCAGCGGCGACCGGTTGCGCATGACCAACAGCCACTGGTCCTTCTCCATAGAAGCCACGCGCCAGGCGCTGGGCCTCACCCGCCTGTGCATGCTCAACGACTTCGAGGCGCTGGCACTGGCCGTGCCGGGCCTGGCGGGCGAGCAGCTCGACGCCGTGGGCGGCGGCCAGGCCGTCGAGGGCGCACCCAAGGTCGTCATAGGCCCCGGCACGGGGCTGGGCATGGCCGCCATCGTCCGCGAGCGCGACGGCCGCTGGCGCGCCCTGCCCGGCGAGGGCGGCCACGCCTCCATGGCGCCCTGCTGCGAGCGCGAGGCCGACATCCTGCGCGTGCTCTGGCGCGAGTTCGGCCACGTCTCGGCCGAGCGCGTCATCTCCGGCATGGGCCTGGAGAACCTCTATCGCGCCATCGCCACGCTGGACGGCGCTCCGGCGCAGCCGCTGCAAGCCGCCGACATCAGCCACCAGGCGCTGGCCGGCGGCAACGCGCAATGCGTGGAGGCGCTGCAGCGCTTTTGCGCGCTGCTGGGCGGCGCCGCGGGCAACCTGGCGCTCACGCTGGGCGCGCGCGGCGGGGTGTACGTGGGCGGCGGCATCGTCCCCAAGCTGGGCGACTGGTTCGCGTCCTCGCCATTCCGCGCCGCCTTCGAGGCCAAGGGGCGCTTTCGCGACTACTTGGGCGCCATCCCCACTTTCGTCATACGCGCCGAGGAGCCGGCGCTGCTGGGCGCGGCGCGGGCGCTGGAACAGGGCTGAAGGCGCCACCGGAGGTGCGGCATGGGCAGCAAGCTCAACATCCTCGTCGGCACCGCGTCCTGGACGGACAAGTCGCTCATAGACAGCGGCCGCTTCTATCCCAAGGAGGCGACCACCGCCGAGGCCCGGCTGCGCTTTTACGCCTCGCGCTTCGCGCTGGTGGAGGTGGATTCCTCCTACTACGCCATGCCCTCGCCCGCCACGGCGCAACTGTGGGCCGAGCGCACGCCGACGGACTTCACCATGAACGTGAAGGCCTTCCGCCTCTTCACCGGCCACCAGACGCAACCCAAGGTGCTGCACGAAGACCTGCGACGCGCCCTGAACTGGCCGGAAGGCCGCAACCTCTACTGGAAGCACGTGCCGCCTGAGATCCAGGCCGAGTTCTGGCGCCGCTTCCAGCACGCGCTGCAGCCGCTGCAGGACGCCGACCGCCTGGGCCTGGTGCACTTCCAGTTCGCGCCCTGGGTGGTGTGCAACCCGGCCGGCATCGCTCACGTGCACGACTGCGTGGCGCACATGCCGCAGCACACCCTGAGCGTCGAATTCCGCCACAAGAGCTGGTTCGACGACAAGCACCGTGCCGACACCCTGGCCATGCTGCGCGACCTGAACCTCGTCCACACCGTGGTGGACGGCCCGCAGGGCTTCAGCAACAGCGTGCCGGCGCTCTGGGAAGCCACCCACCCCGCCGTGGCGCTGCTGCGCCTGCACGGGCGCAACACCGAGAGCTGGAACGTCGCCGGGCCGACGACGGCGGCCTCCGACCGTTTCAACTACGACTACAGCGACGCGGAGTTGGGCGGCCTTGCCGAAAAACTGCGCGAGCTGGCCGCGCAGGTGGCCGCCGTGCACGTGGTGTTCAACAACAACCACGAGGACCAAGGGCAGCGCAACGCGGCCACGCTCATGCGGCTGCTCCACCTCTCGCGTTGAAGACCAGCCCGATGGACGCGCGCCGGTCCGGCCACCAGACCCCCTGTTCGCGGGCACAGCCCTTGCCGATCCCGGTGAATCCGGCCGCCTGCGCCGACCGCACCGGGGTATTTCATCGTGAGCACTGCTGTCCTCATCCCGTCGGCCGGTGGCCGGCATCCCCCCTTCGACCTGGCCCAAGGCGTCCTGCCCGCCGGGCCGCGCCAGGCGCTCACGCCGCACCGGCGCCTCACCTTCGTACCCTGCCGCGCCGACGCGCGCGAGCATGAGCTCGTCACGCAGCGCGGCATCGCGCAGCGGCTGGCCGCGCTCATGGGCTGCGAGCTGGCCGAGGGCGCCGACGGCATGGCCAGCCTGGGCTACGTCATCCCCAACGACACGCTGATGTCGCTGGCAGCGGCCCGGCGCCTGGGCATACGCGGCGAGGAGGATTTATTCGGCGGCGTCGTGCCCTACCCCTTCGTCGCCACCAAGGTCATTACCCACGGCCTGCTGCGGCCGGATGCCGCCGCGCCCGGCGGCTGGAACCCCGACTTCAACGAGCGCGTGCGCGACAGCGTGCTGCCGGGCTGGTCCGTCTTCAGCGTGGCGGATGCGCGCGAGGCCGCGCAGCGGCTGCTGCAGGGCGGCCCCGTGCGCTTCAAGCCCGCCTGCGGCATTGGCGGCGCGGGCCAGTCCGTGCTGCACGGCGAAGCCGACCTGGACGCGGCGCTGGCTGCCCTGCCGGCCGAGCAGATTGAGCAGCACGGCCTGGTGCTGGAGCGCAACCTGGCCGCCGACGTGCAGACCTACAGCATCGGTTTCCTGCGCCTGGGCTCGCTGGTGGCGAGCTATTTCGGCACGCAGCGCAACACCCTCAACCGGCTTGGGCAGGAGGTCTATGGCGGCTCTACGCTCACCGTGGTGCGCGGCGGCTTCGAGGCCTTGGAAAACCTGGCCGCGGACGACGAAGGCGCGCGCCACGCCGTGGCGCTGGCGCGCACGTATCACGAGGCCGCACGCGACTGCTTCCCGGGCTTCCTGGCCTCGCGCGCCAACTACGACGTGGTGCGCGGGCTGGATGCATCAGGAACCCTCTGCGCCGGCGTGCTGGAGCAGTCCTGGCGCATGGGCGGCGCCAGCGGCGCCGAGGTGGCCGCGCTGCAGGCCCTGTGCGACGCCCCCGCGCGCCACACCGCCCGCGCCTCCACGGTGGAGGCGCATGGCGAATTCGATCCGCTGCCTGACGGCGCCGTCCTCTACTACCGCGGCGTGGACGAGCACGTGGGCCCCATCACCAAATACGCCCTGCTGCACGAGGACTGACCCACACGCCCCCGCGCGGCGCGGCCATCCACTTCCAGGCAGGAGCAGCGCCCAAACCATGAGTACCCGAGAACAGGCCGTGGACATCGAGGTCGATGCCACGAGCATAGACGGCACCGTCATCACCCCCGGCACCGCCATGCCCGGCGTGCTTTTCGTGCACGGCTGGGGGGGCTGCCAGCGGCAGTACCTCACCCGCGCGCGGGAGATCGCCGCGCTGGGCTGCGTGGGCCTCACGTTCGACCTGCGCGGCCATGCCGACACGCAGGAGCAGCGCGAATCCGTCTCGCGCGAGAGCAACCTGCGCGACGTGCTGGCCGCCTACGACCTGCTGGCCCGCCACCCCCACGTGGACCCGGACGCCATTGCCGTGGTGGGCAGCAGCTACGGTGGCTACCTGGCCACCATCCTCACCACCAAGCGCAAGGTGCGCTGGCTGGCGCTGCGCGTGCCGGCCCTCTACATCGACAGCGGCTGGGAAGTGCCCAAGGTGCAACTGCACAAGGACCAGGACTTGAAGGCCTACCGGCGCAGCTTCATCAAGGCCAAGGACAACCTGGCGCTGCGCGCCTGCGCCGACTTCGAGGGCGACGTGCTCATCGTCGAATCCGAGCACGACGACATCGTTCCGCACCCCGTGATCACCAGCTACCGCGAAGCCTGCCTGCAGGCGCGCTCGCTGACCTACCGCTGCCTGGCCGGCGCCGACCACGGCCTGACCAGCGAGGTGTCGCAGCGCGCCTACACGGCGCTGCTGACGCAGTGGCTGGGTGAAATGCTGGCCGGCGCGCGGCGCGAGGGCGATGCGCTGGCGGCCGAGGCGGCCAAGGGTGTGGCCAGCCGGCAGGCCGCGGCCGAGACCGCCGTGAGCGAGGTGGAGCCGGAGGCGCCGCCGATGGCACGCTGAAATTTGCCGGGCACAACGAAATACCACGGAAGTTTGCAGGCCGGATATTTCCAATACTCCTGCGTTCATGCCCGGCCCAATCGGTCCCCTTTTGCACAGACACCCAAACGCTTTCGAGACCGGCTGCGCCAAATAGCCAAAACCTGTCCATCCGGACAGCGTGCTCCGCACAATCCGTGCACCCAAATCGGTGCGCAAATTACAGGGTTTGCCCTCTTGCGCACCGTCACCGGGACAGCGCAGCGAAGATTGCACCTGTTTCAGCCCGTATCCGCCGTGCGCTGCAAGGCACGCCACTTGCGTTGGCAACTCCAGAAAAAAACATTGAAGCACACTGACGCCAGGGCACCTTTTGAAGAATGTTGAGTGACGCGCACCATGGCAAATCCAATCATCGATACCGCCGCAACGAGCAAGCAGCCCATCATGGGCATTCACTCGCTCGAAGCATTGCTGGCCAATATTGATGGCATGGTTTATCGCTGCCTTGCCGACAAGGCATGGACCATGGAGTTCGTCAGCCAGGGCAGCCTGGCGCTGACCGGCCACCTGCCGGCTGAATTGCTTGGTGAAAAAGCCATTGCCTTCTATGACATCATCCACCCGGATGATCGCGACGGCGTTGAACTGGCCATCCAAACGTCGCTTGAAAACAGCCGGCGCTACGATATCGAATACCGCATCCTCCGCAAGGACGGTGATATTCGCTGGGTTTCCGACCGCGGCACTGCGGTGAAGCGAGGTGACCAGGGCATTTCCATACTTGAAGGCATCATTCAAGATATCACCAAGCGGAAAAAGGCCGACGAAGATCTGCTGGAAGCCGAACGCCGCTATCGGAGCATTTTCGAAAATGCCGTCGAAGGCATTTATCAATCCACCCTGGAGCAGGGTTACCTGGCCGTCAACCCCGCCCTGGCGCGTACGTATGGATACGACTCTCCCAGCCAGTTGATCAGCAACCTGCGCGATATAGGGTCGCAACTTTACGTGGACAACGGACGCCGGCTCGAATTCATGAAGATCATGGACGAGCACGGCATCGTTTCCAATTTCGAATCGCGCGTCTACAGAAAAGATGGGTCCGTCATCTGGATTTCTGAAAACGCCCGCGCGGTACGCAACGAGGCCGGCAATTTTTTATTTTACGAGGGCACGGTCGAAGATATTACGCAGAGAAAAGCCAACGAGGCGAAGATCCATTTCCAGGCCACCCACGATCCCTTGACGAAACTGGCGAATCGGGCGCTGTTGCAAGAGCGCCTGGACCAGTCCATCGAGCGGGCGCGGCAGGAAGGCAAATGTGTGGCGACGGTTTTCCTGGACCTGGACAAATTCAAGTACATCAACGACAGCCTGGGCCATCAGGTGGGGGACGAGCTGCTGCTCACCATTGCCGAGCGCCTCAGGCATTGCGTGCGCGAAAGCGATACCGTGGCCCGTCTCGGCGGGGATGAATTCGTGCTGGTGCTCGTCAACCAGAGCAATGACAAGTCCGTCGAGAGCACCGTGCAGCGCGTGCTGGCCGATGTGGCCAAGCCCTGGAGCGTCAACGGCATGGAAGTCCAGGTGACCTGCAGCGTGGGCATCAGCATGTTTCCCGCCCATGGCACCGACTCCACCGCGCTGCTCAAGCATGCGGACGCCGCCATGTTCGAGGCCAAGCGGCTTGGGCGCAACAACTCCCAGTATTTCTCTGAAAACTCGAACGGCGTCGTCACCGATGGCCTTGAAATGGTTTCCAGCCTGCGGCGCGCGGTCGAAAACCAGGAAATGCTGCTGCATTACCAGCCTAAGTACGATTTGCGTACCGGCCGGATGGTGGGCGCGGAGGCGCTGATACGCTGGCGCCATCCCAAGCGCGGCCTGGTGAGCCCGATTGAATTCATTCCCATGGCGGAAGAGGCTGGCCTGATAGGGGGCATAGGCGAATGGGTATTGCAGACGGCCTGCCGTCAAAGCCGTGATTGGCAAAATGCCGGATATCCGCCCATCTCGGTGGCCATCAACGTCTCCCCCATGCAGCTTGAACGGGACGATTTGGTCCATCAGGTCGCAACCGTGCTGGAACAAACCGGCTTGGCGCCCGAGCTTCTCGAAATCGAGATTACCGAGAGCGGCATGATGCGCAAGGTCGAGCATTCCATGGCGGTTCTGCAGAAACTCAAGAATATCGGAGTGCGCATCTCCATAGATGATTTTGGCACCGGCTACTCCAGCCTGAGCCATCTCAAGCGCCTGCCCTTGGACACGCTGAAGGTCGACAAGAGTTTTGTTCGCAATATATCTTCAGACCACGAGAACCATTCGATAGTCAAGGCGATTGTTCTGTTGGCAGGCTCTCTCAAGCTGAAGGTTGTGGCCGAAGGCGTTGAAACCGAGGAAGAGTACAAGGTGCTCCAGAATATCGGCTGCGATGAGATGCAGGGTTATTTCAAGGGCCGGCCCGTGCCTGCCAACTGTTTTGCGGAAAGGCATCTCGATACCGGCCATTTGTCATGGCCGGCTCAGAAGATTGCGCAATTGTGCGCTCCCAACTGCCATGGGCTGCTGCCGTGAGGCGGAAATACCGGTCCCGCCGCCAAGCGGGACGTAGGCCTATTTCCGCCAGAAAGCGGCCGTGAACAGCACCAGTATCGAAAACAATTCCAACCGCCCAAGCAGCATGGCGATGGTGCAGACCCAGACCTGGAAATCCGTCAGCGGCTGAAACGTGCCCGCCGGGCCCACCAGCCCCAGCCCGGGCCCCGTGTTGTTGAGGCTGGAGAGCACCGCGGTGAAGGCCGTCACCACCTCCAGCCCGGAGAACAGCAGCAGCAGCGTGGCGCCCACCATCACCGCGCCATAGACCAGCATGAAGGCCAGCACCGACTGCAGCACGTTGGCATCGACGGCCGCGCCGCCCAAGGTGATGGGCACCACCGCGCGCGGATGCACCAGGCGCTTGAACTCGCGCTGCGCGCTCTTCATCAGCAGCAGCGAGCGGATGAGCTTGATGCCCCCGCCCGTGGAGCCCGCGCAGCAGGTGAAGCACGAAAGGAACAGCAGCAGCAGCGGCGCGAACGGCGGCCACTGCGCGTAGTCGCGCGTGGCAAAGCCGGTGGTCGTGGCGATGGAGACGACGTGGAAGGCCGTGTGGCGCAGCGTCTGGCCCAAATCCGGGTACACGCGGTGCGCCATCAGGTACAGCGTCAACCCGGCCACCGCCGCGGCCAGCAGGGCGAAGTACACCCGCGCCTCCAGGTCGCGCCACAGCCCGCGCAGGCTGCGTCGGCGCCAGGCGACGAAGTACAGCGCGAAGTTGATGCCGGCCAGCAGCATGAAGACGGTCGCGACCAGCTCGATGGCCGGCGAGTCGAAGGCGCCGAAGCTCGCGTCGTAGGCCGCGAAGCCGCCCAGGCTCACGGTGGTGCACATGTGCATGAAGGCGTCGGCCCAGCTCATGCCGGCCAGCCGGTAGGCCAGGAAGCAGGCCAGCGCCATCACGAAGTAGATGGTCCACAGCCCGCGCGCCGTCTCGGCGATGCGCGGCGTGAGCTTCTGGTCCTTCATGGGCCCCGGCGTCTCGGCCTTGAAGAGCTGCGAGCCGCCCACTCCCAGCAGCGGCAGGATGGCCACGGCCAGCACCAGGATGCCCATGCCGCCGATGAACACCATCAGGCAGCGCCAGACGTTGATGGACAGCGGCAGCCGCTCCAGCCCGGTGAGCACCGTGGCGCCGGTGGTGGTCAGGCCGGACGCCGCCTCGAAGTAGGCATCGGTGAACGAAAGGCCCTCGATGTGGAAGAGCAGCGGCAGCGCGCCGAACACCGGCAGCACCGTCCACACCAGGCTCACGAGCAGGAAGCCGTCGCGCGGCTGCAGCTCGCGGCGGGAGCGGCGGCCGAGCAGGTACAGGGCCAGGCCGCTAGTGAACGTGATGGCGATGGCGCCGTCGTAGGCGTAGAGCGCCGCGTCGCCGCCCAGGAAGGCAAAGGCCAGTGGCACCAGCATGGTGGCGGCGAACAGCATGACGATGCCGCCGAGCACGGCCAGGACGGGCAGCAGGCTTCGCAAGGGCGCGTCCCCTGGCGCTAGATGAAGAGGGCCGAGACCTGGAACAGCCTCTGCACCTCGCGCACCTGCTTCTTGTTGGGCAGGAAGACGATGAGGTGGTCGCCGGCCTGCACCAGGGTGTCGTGGTGGGCGATGAGCACTTGGGCGCCGCCCAAGTCGGCACCGGCGGCGCGGCGTTCGCGCAGCGCCAGCATGCCGCGCCGCCCGCGCGGCGTGGCGGGCTCGGCCTCGCCGCGCGGCGGCAGGCCACGGACGATGGCGCCGATCTGCGCGCCCGCGGGCAGCGGGATCTGCTCTATGCGCCGGCCCACGAGGCGGCTGGTGGCCTGGTCGCCGCTGACCACGGCCTCCAGCACCTCGGCCGTGCCATGGCGCAGCGAATGCACCGCCTCTACGTTGCCCCAGCGCACGTGCGCCAGCAGCTCGCCGATGACGGCCTGTGCCGGCGACAGCGCGATGTCTATGGTCGTGCCCTGCACCAGGTCGGCGTAGGCGCGGCGGTTGATGAGCGCGAGCACGTGGCGCGCGCCCATGCGCTTGGCCAGCAGGCAGGCCATGATGTTGTCCTCGTCGTCGCTGGTGAGGGCCAGGAAGAGGTCCATGTCCTGCACGTTCTCGTCGCCCATGAGCTCCTCGTCGGTGGAGTCGCCGTTGAGGATGAGCACGTCGCCAGGCAGTTGCGTGGCCAGGTAGTCGCAGCGCGAGCGGCTGACCTCGACGATCTTGACCTGCACCTCCCCGCGAAGCTGCCGCGCCAGGCGCAGGCCCACGCGGCCGCCGCCGGCGATCATGACGCGGCGCACGGGCCGGTCGCGCTCGCGCAGCGCGCCCAGCACGGCGCGCAGCTGCCCGGTGCGGCTGAGGACGAACACCTCGTCGCCGGGTTCTATGCAGGTGTTGCCGCAGACGTCGGCCACCGGCTTGTCCTGCCGGTAGATCGCCACCACGCGCATGTCGGCCTGCGGCGCCAGGCGCGGGATGTCCTCCAGCCGGTGGCGCACCAGCGGGCCGCCGGCCACGGCGCGCACGGCCACCAGGCTCAGCAGGCCCTGCGCCAGCTCCAGCACCTGCAGTGCCTCGGGGTATTTGATGAGCTGCCAGATGGTGCGCATCACCGATTCCTCGGGGCAGATGACGCGGTCCACGCCGAAGCCTTCAGGCCCCGCGGTGAGCGCCGTGCCTTCGGAGAACTCGGGACTGCGCAGCCGCGCGATGGTGGTGGGCACGGTAAAGAGCTGGCGGGCGAGCTTGCAGGCCACGAGGTTGGTCTCGTCGAGCTGCGCGCAGGCGATGAAGAGGTCGGCGTCGGCCAGGCCCGCGTCCCGCAGCACCGAGGGCTGCACGCCGTTGCCGGCCACGCCGCGCAGGTCGAAGCGGTCCTGCAACAGCGACAGCCGCGCCGGGTCGGTGTCCACGACGGTGATGTCGTTGGCCTCCGAGGCGAGGATTTCGGCGACGCTTTCTCCCACGCGTCCGGCACCCAGGATGACGATGTTCATGGCGGCGCGCATCTTCGCCCGGCTTGGAGCCCGGCATGGCCCATCACGGTGATGCAAACGTGACCTCGTGTTGGCGCCCGGCCCAAAGGCTGGCGCGAGGCCCTTCTCGCACCCCCCAACCAATGAGAAACCGTGACCAAACGGTGACCTTTCCTTGAATCCCCCGTGACCCCCGGCGCCCAAACTTCATTTCACCAGCCCGGGACATTCACTCTTGAAACGAAACCACGGCGCTGGACCCTGTCGTCACTCCCTGGAGAGGTCCGCCATGAAAGCCACGCTGATCACCACCGTCCTGGCCGCCACCGCCGCCGCACTGCTGTCCTTCAACACGCAGGCCGCGGAGCTGTCGAGCTACTACCGCGAATCCGCCGTGCCGCCGTTGGCCGGCAGCACCGCCAAGACGCGCGAGCAGGTGAAGGCCGAGCTGGCCGAGGCCGTGGCACGGGGCGAGGTGAACAACAGCGGCGTGCGGCCGTCCTTTACGTACCCGTTCCACCACGAATCCGCTCCCGGGCCGCTGGCCGCCTCCGGCAGCAAGACACGCGAGCAGGTGAAAGCCGAGCTGGCCGAGGCCATCGCGCGTGGCGAGGTTTTTTATACGAGCGGCAACGCGTACCGACGCGGGTATGACTCGGCCCCCGCGCCTTTCATCTCGCCCGCGGCGCCGATGGACGTCATGGCGCGGCGCTGAGCCCTCACACCACCCGCCCCGCCAGCCGCCGCTGCAGGTGGCGCACCTCGTCCAGGAAGCGCGGCACGGCGGCCACCACTTCCGGGCCCATGGGCTCCTCGTCGGTGTGGCCGGTGTGGGCGCGCAGGTCGCTCCAGGTGCGCCACACCGGCCAGCCGCCCAACAGCAGCGCCTGCTCGTGGCCCAAGGTCACCAGCGATTCCATGCTCATCGCCGCCACGTCCTGGGGTTGAGCCGACGCCAGCGCGAGGCAGCGGTGCAAGGCCTTGAGAGCGAGGTCGTAGGTGAATTCGAAGCGGTGGATGAGCCCGTCGCGTATGAGCAGGTCGCCCGGGTCGAGCAGGCTGCGCCGCAAACCCTCATCCAGTTGTTCCACGGCGCGTCTGAGCGGTGCGATGTAAAGGTCCATGGGCCTCCCGGCGGTTGATCGCGGCCCTATCCCACGGGCAACCCGCACACCCGCCGGGACAAGGCTCGCCCGCCATCCTCCCGCCGTCGCGCGCACAGGCCACCCGGCACGGCTCCCCCAGGACGCAGGGACGGCCCGTTCCCGGCAGGGCTCCCGCGCGGCGCAGCCCCGGCGCCAGGGCACACCCCTTGCCATCCCCGGGCGCATCACCGACTGAACGAGGCCGTCATGAAGCCGCGCATTGCCCCTGTCTCGCTGCTGATCGCCGCCGCCCTGGCCGGCTGCGGCCCGCGCTCCAACACCGAGGCCCCGGTGGCTGCTTCCGCCTCGGCGCCCGCGGCGGTGCCGCCCGGCGCATCGGCCTCGGCCATCGCGCCGCTGCCGGCAGGCTCCAACGACTTCACGGCGCTGGTCAAGCGGGTTGGGCCCGCGGTGGTCAACGTCACCACGGTGCAGACGGCCCGGCCGCAGCCCGGGATGGCGCTGCCGCCGGGCGATCCGCTGTCGGAGTTTTTCAGGCGCTTCATGCCGCCGCCGGGCCAGCAGCCACCCCAGCAGGCGCAAGGCATAGGCTCCGGCTTCGTCATCGACGGCGAGGGCCACATCCTCACCAACGCCCACGTGGTGGCCGACGCCGAAGAGGTCACCGTGCGCCTGGCCGACTCCAAGCGCGAGTACAAGGCCCGCGTGGTGGGCAGCGACGCGCTCACCGACGTGGCGCTGCTCAAGGTGGAAACGCCCAACCTGCCCGTGGCCCCCATCGGCCATTCGGCCCAACTGCAGCCGGGCGAGTGGGTGGCGGCCATCGGCTCGCCCTTCGGCTTTGCCAACACCATCACCGCCGGCATCGTCAGCGCCACGCAGCGATCGCTGCCGGACGAGACCTACGTGCCCTTCATCCAGACCGACGTGGCGGTGAACCCGGGCAATTCCGGCGGGCCGCTGCTGAACATGCGCGGCGAGGTGGTGGGCATCAACTCGCAGATCTACAGCCGCTCCGGCGGCTACATGGGCATCTCCTTCGCGATTCCCATCGACATGGCCATGGAGATCGCGCAGCAGCTCAAGGCCAGCGGCCGCGTCACGCGCGGGCGGCTGGGCATTGGCATCCAGGAGGTGAGCGAGCCGCTGGCGCAGTCCTTCAAGCTCGACAGCGCGCGCGGCGCCCTCGTCACCGCCGTGGAGCCGGACAGCCCCGCGGCGCGCGCCGGGCTGGTGCCGGGGGACGTGATCCTCAACTTCGGCGGCCAGGCCGTGGCCGACGCCACCACGCTGCCGCGCCTGGTGGCCGGGACCAAGCCGGGCACGGAAGTGCCGCTGGAGGTCTGGCGCAACGGCGCCGCCGCCACGGTGAAGGCCACGGTGGCGCAGGCGCCGAATCCGCAGGTGGCGCAGGCGGCGCAGCCGGCCCGGGGATCGGCGCCCAAGCCCGCGGCGACGCAGTTGGGCATCGCGGTGAGCGAGCTGCCCGCGGCGGCGCGGCGCGCGCTGGGTGTGCCTTACGGGCTGGTGGTGGAGGAGCTGCAGGCCGGCGTGGCCCGCGCGGGGCTGCAGCAGGGCGATGTGATCGTGGCCGTCAACGGCCAGCGCTTTGCCAGCCTGGAGGAATTCCAGCGCCTGGCCCAGGCCCCGGCCGGCGGCTCCGTGGCGCTGCTGGTGCGCCGCGGGGAAGCGAGCCTGTTCGTCCCGGTACCGGTGGGCAAAGGATGAGGCCCGGCACGGTCATCCGGCGGCCCATAAAAAAACCAGCCCCGCTGGAAGCGGGGCTGGCGTGTGGAGAAAGAAGCTGCGGTTGCGTGGGAGATTGTGTGGTGCCTCAGACGGCTTTTTAGGGTGCAGTGCGTGACGTCAGGCCGGTGTTCTGAAGTCGCTCAGGCGTTCAAAAACGTGACACCGCACTGTGGCTGCCCGAGAGGCCGGCGGGCAGTTGATGGTCCAGCCGGTAGCGGGTGACTTCGGCATCGCGGCCGCCGTAGACCTTGGAGAAGTACAGGTCGCGCGCCGTCACCGGGCCACGGCGCAGAGGGGTTTCGCCTTCGCTGCAGCGTTGACACAAGCCGCTGAACGACAGTTCGAAACAACCAGGGGTCGAGCACCGGTGTTGCAACATGCCTTGCTCCGCTTCGGCGTTGTCAGGGAAAGCCATCCTAGGGGCCACCCTTCCCCTGTTACAGCGGATCAACCCTTACCCGAAGCTTGCATAAGTATGCTGCGGCGCAACAACTTTTTTAGTTGCGCGCGCACTCACAGCTTTTCGAGCTGCTCGGCGGCGTGCTCGGCCAAGGCCAGGCAGGCGGTCAAGCCGGGGGACTCGATGCCAAAGAGATTGACCAGCCCCGGCACCCCATGCTGCGCCGCCGCATCGATGCGGAAATCGGCTGCGGGCTGGCCCGGCCCGCTGATCTTGGGCCGTATGCCGGTATAGGCCGGTGTGAGCGCACCGTCCGGCAGCGCGGGCCAGTAGTGGCGTATGGCGGTTTCGAATGCGGGGATGCGCGATTCATCGACCCGGTAGTCGAAAGTGGCGGGGTCGGCGTTATCCAGCCACTCGGTGTCCGGGCCGAAGCGGGCCTGGCCGCCCAAGTCCAGCGTGAGGTGCACGCCCAGCCCGGCCGAGTTGTGCATGGGGTAGACCAGCCGCGAAAAGGGGCTGCGCCCGCGCAGCGAGAAGTAATGGCCCTTGCAGGCCCAGGCGCGCGGCACGTGCTGCGGCGCCAAGCCGTCGATGCGCGCGGCCAGCGCCGGCGCGCCGTGCCCGGCGGCGTTGACCACGCGCCGCGCCAGCAGCGTCATGGGCTGCTCGCCCCCCACCTGCAATTCGATGCCGCCCTCGCCCACGCGTGCCGAGAGCACGGGGCTGGCCAGCGCCAGCATGGCGCCCGCGGCCTCGGCGTCGCCCAGGAGGCTGAGCATGAGCGCGTGGCTGTCCACGATGCCGGTGGAGGGCGACAGCAGCGCCGCCAGGGCATGCACTTGCGGCTCCAGCGCGCGGGCCTGGGCGGCGCTGAGCCACTGCACGTCGTCGACGCCGTTGGCCAGGGCTTGCGCTTGAAGGGCGCGCAGCGCGCCGAGCTGCGCGTCGTCCGTGGCGGCGATGAGCTTGCCGCAGCGCCGGTGCCCAATGCCGTGTTCGGCGCAGTAGGCGTACAGCCGCTCGCGGCCGCGCACGCACAGCAGTGCCTTGAGCGAACCGCTGGGGTAGTACAGCCCGGCGTGCAGGACCTCGCTGTTGCGCGAGCTGGTGCCCGTGCCGATGGCAGTGGCGCCTTCCAGGATGAGCACCTCGCGCCCGCGCTGCGCCAGCTCGCGCGCCACGGCCAGGCCCACCACGCCGGCGCCTATGACGACGGTATCGACGCTGTCCATCACGCGCGCTCCTGCGCACGGCGGGCTGACGCGTTGCGGCCAGGCCACATGGCGCGGCCCCGGCATGGGCCTGCGCATGGCCCGGGAGTCGCCCGGGGAAACCGGGCGGCGGCATGGGCCGCCGTTGCGTCATGAAAGAGGGGAATCGGCATGGCGGTGTGCATGTGAAACCCCGGCGCAGGGCTGCGCCGGCGGAAGTTGGTTGCGCTGCGAAGGCGCTTGATCACACACGCAAGCATGCACCGGAAAACTGCTGGCGCGGCCGCTGTGGACGGCGGCGCGCCCGGCGTGGAGGTCCCAATGCATGGGCATGCCTCCCCCCATGGCGGTCCGCAGCCGCCCGGAGGCCGCCTTGTGGTCGCCCGACAGCCGCCCTACAGCGGCCCCCGATTGCCGCCCCGTTGCGCAGGCAGCCTGCCGCCGCGGTGGTTGCCTGCGGCACCGGGCTCCTGGGGAAAAGTCACGAACCTTGGGCAGGGGGTCGGTGCGGGAGCGCGGTTTGCCATGGTTGTGTGCGCCACGGCCACGCTGGCCGCTCTGCGGGCGGGTGGGATGTCCCGGAACGCCCTGGCGAGCCGGCCCTGCCGCCCAGAATGCCTTGAAGGAATGGGCGGTTGCGTGCGCAACACGACCGTTGCCTCGCTACACTGGCCTTCCTTTGGTACTGAATTGCGAGCCGACCATGACAACACGTTCCAAGCCCGCCACCCGCACGCCTCCGCCGGCACTGGATGCGTTGCTCAGTCACCGGTTGCACGAGCTCTACAAGCTCAGCGACGCCTTCGGCAGCGGCAGCGGCCTGCGCGCCAGCGGCGTGGCCCCGGGCGACGCGCGCTGCCTTGCCGCCATTGGCGCTTTCGAGCCGCTGTCGGTGGTGGAGCTGGCCGCGCGGGCGCGGCTGAACAAGGCGCAGGCCAGCCGCGCGGCGCAGTCGCTCTCCGACCAGGGCCTGGTGCGCAAGCAGGCCAACGCCGCCGACGCGCGCGGCGTGGTGCTGTCGCTCACCCCGTCCGGGCGCGCAGCCTGGCGCAAGGTGATGGCGCTGATCGAGCGCCACAACGAGCAGGTCTTTGGCGTCTTCTCGCCCAACGAGCGCAAGCAGTTCGACAAGCTGCTGGAGCGGCTGCTGGCGCATCACCGCGAGCAGGCGTAACGCCGCGAGGGCGACGGCTCCTGCGGGAGCCTGTAGGAGGCCCGCTTGCGGGCCGAATTGCAGCGCGCAACACCACGGCGCGCCGGCGGTTCGGCCCGCAAGCGGGCCTCCTACGTTCTGCGGCGAGGTGTCTTAGTGCGCCGCCGCGCGGATGGCCCGGCGCTCGGCCAGGCGGCGCAGGTGCACCATGGAGAGTTGATGGGCGTGGATCAGGCGCATCAGCCCGCTGCGCACCAGCTCGGCCAGCGTCGCGTCGTCCAGCTTGAGCAGCTTTTCCTCGGCCACGGCCATGAAGCCGTCCACCCGCAGCGTCGGACCGCCCTCGCCCTGGCTGATGTCCAGCCGCATCTCCTGCAGCAGCCCCAGGCCCATCAGCCGCGCGCAGCCGCGGCGCGTGCGCTGCGCCTCGGCCTCCAGCTCCGGCAATTGCTGCTGCATGCGCTGCACCAGCGCCGAGGGGCTGCCGTCGGCTTCGAACAGCAAGTCGCCTTGCGCCTCCGACAAGCCGGCGTAGGCACGGTCTATGCAGAGCGCGGCCTGCTGCGCGTCCACCTGCGCCAGCGCGAAGGGGTAGACGCGCAACTGCGCCGGCAGGTACTGCGCGGACCAGGCGCCGTCAGGCTGCAGGTACAGGTTCTCGTCGCGCGTGAGGCCCAGCACCGCCATGGGGGCGATTTGCGGCTGGCCGGCCTCGTCGGTGCCGGCGCGGACGAACACGATGGGGTACTCCATGCACGCCTGCGCAAACTCCGCCCCGTGCAGGAAACAGGCGTTGAGCTTGCCCGCGGCGCTGGCCAGGTCCACGGGCAGTTTCAAACGCAGCGCGCGGTGGTGGTTGCGGTCCAGGGCGACGGGGTCGCGGTGCAGGGCGGGATTGATCATGGCAAGTCTGTGAAGCGGGAAAAAACCGTTGGCGCCACGGCGGCCGGGAGCGGGTCGGGCCGGCGGGCGCGAGCAAAGGGTTCAGGCGTCGTGGGAAGCAGGCGCCTCACTGCGCCTTGGCAGGCTCGGCCATGGGCGTGGCCAGCACCTTGTCGATGCGCTTGCCGTCCAGGTCCACGACCTCGAAGCGCCAGTCGGCCCATTCCACGGCGTCGGCCGTGCGCGGCAGCCGGCCCAGCAGCAGCAGCACCATGCCGGCCAGGGTGTTGTAGCGGCCGCGCTCCTCCTCCGGCAGCTCCTTCAGGTCCAGCCTGTCCTTGAGCTCGGGCACGGGGATGAGGCCATCGAGCAGCCAGCTGCCGTCCTCGCGCGGCACGGCCCAGGGCTGCTCGTGCTCGCCGTCGCCGCCGCTGAACTCGCCCGTGATGGCCTCCAGCAGGTCGCGGATGGTGATCACGCCCTGGACTTCGCCGTACTCGTCCACCACGAACACCATTTCCGCGCCCGTGGCGCGGAAGTGCTCCAGCAGCTCCATGCCGGACAGCGTTTCCGGGACGAACACCGGCGGCATGAGGTGGTCGGCGATGTTCAGCGGCTCGCCGCGCAGCACCTGGCGCAGCAGCGCCTGGGCGGCGACCACACCCACCACATCGTTGAGGTCGCTGCGGCACACGGGGTAGCGCGAGTGGGCGGCCTCGGCCAGCGACACCTGCACCTCCTCAACCGTGGCGCCGGCGTCCAGCCACTGGATGTCGGCGCGCGGAATCATCATGGAGCCGATCTGGCGCTCGTCCAGCCGGAACACGTTGCGCACCATCTGGTGCTCCTGCGCCTCGATCACGCCGGCGTCCACGCCCTCTTCGAGCTGCGCGGCGATCTCCTCTTCCGTCACGCTGCGGCTCACCGCGTTGCGAATGCCCAGCAGGCGCAGCACCGCTTCCGTGCACACCGACAGCAGCACCACGAAGGGCCGCGCGACGGTGCTCAGGCCTTCCATGGGCAGCGCCACCAGCCGCGCCACCTGCTCCGGGAACATCTGGCCGACGCGCTTGGGCACCAGCTCGCCAAAGATGATGGTCAGGATGGTGATGATGATCACCACCAGCGCCGTGGCGGTCACGGCCGCGGCGTCTTCCGGCACGTGCAGCGTCTGCGTGAGCCAGTGCGACAGCGGCTGGGAGAAGGCGTTCTCGCCCACGATGCCGTTGAGCACGCCTATCGACGTGATGCCGATCTGCACCGTGGAGAGGAACTTGGTGGGGTTGTCGTGCAAGTCCAGCGCGGCTTGGGCGCCGGGCTCTCCCGCTTCGAGCATCACCAGCAGCCGCGTCTTGCGGCTGGCCGTGAGCGCCATTTCCGACATGGCGAACAGCCCGTTGAGCAGGATCAGGAATACCAGTAACGCAAAGTCCATCGGGAAGGCGCGGGGCGCCGCGGCGGCGGCCGCGCCGGGTAGAAGAGGCGGGCAAGCGTAGCAGAATCCCCTAAATGCACTATTTCATCGGCGACCTCCAGGGCTGCTGTGACGCTTTCGAGCGGCTGCTGGCCGAGCTGGGCTTCTCCCCTTCCCGCGACCGCCTCACGGTGTTGGGCGACCTGGTCAACCGCGGCCCTGCCTCGCTGGGCACGCTGCGGCGCTTGCGCGATCTGGGCAACGCCGCCGACGCGCTGCTGGGCAACCACGACCTGCACCTGCTGGCTGTGGCCCACGGCGTGCGCCCGCAGCACCGCAGCGACACCCTGCGCGACATCCTGGAGTCCGACGAGCGCGAGGCCTGGATCGACTGGATACGCCAGCGCCCCCTGGCCCTGCGCCGCGAAGGCTGGCTGTGCGTGCACGCGGGCTTGCCGCCGCAGTGGAGCGGCGACGACACCCTGGCCCTGGCCGGCGAAGTCGAAACCCTGCTGCGCGGCCCGGGTCTAGCCGACTTCCTGGCCGTGATGTACGGCAACGAGCCCGCACGCTGGAGCGACGCGCTGCAAGGCGCCCAGCGCTGGCGCTTCGTCATCAACGTGCTCACGCGCATGCGCTTTTGCGCCGCCGACGGCACGCTGGACTTCAAGACCAAGGACGGCGCGCTGGCCGCCCCGCCGGGGCTGATGCCGTGGTTCGAGGTACCCGGGCGGCGCAGCGAGGGCGAGCCCATCGCCTTCGGCCACTGGAGCACGCTGGGCCTGATCAATCGGCCGGAACTGCTGGCGCTGGACACGGGCTGCGTCTGGGGCGGACGGCTCACCGCCGTGCGCGTGGACGGCGGGCGGCGCGAGGTGACGCAGGTCGACTGTCAGCAAGCGCAGGCGCCCGGCCCGGTATGATGCGCGCCGCTTCAGGTGCCCGCGGTTTCGGCCGGGGGTTGAACGGGAAGCAGGTGCCGCGGCGAAGCGGGGGTTCACACACCCGCTGACGCCGGGAAGGCCTGCGCTGCCCCCGCACCGGTAAGCAGGCATGTTGTTCATCACTGGGCCACTGCGGGCAATGACGCCCGTGGGAAGGCGATGCATGACGCGTGCGGAGGAAGCCACACCTTCCCGCGCGCAGCCTGCGAGCCCGGATACCGGCCTCGATGCATCGCCGCCGCCTCGGTCTGCGCCTTGTTTGTTGCAAGGCGCTCAACCGCAGCGGCTTGTTGCCACTGCAGCCTGCGGGGACGCTGGCTGCCGGAGCCTTGTGATGAACTTCCCCTTCCAACGGCCTGCCGCGCTGTGCGGCCTGGCCCTGCTCGCCCTCACCCCCATCGCCCGTGCCGCCGAGGCCGCGGTGCAGGAACCCAGCCTCGTCGCGCTGGCGGACATGCCGGTGCAGCCTGTCGTGGTGACGGCCACGCGCTTTCCCGAGAACGCCGACCGCCTGCCTTTCGGCGTGAGCGTCATCACGGCCGAGGAATTGCAGAAGTCCGGCGCTTTCACCGTCAACGAAGCGCTGGTGCAGTTGCTGGGCCTGCCGGGCCGGCTGGATCTCACGGGCGGCGGCAACACCAGCATAGATCTGCGAGGCTTTGGCGAAACCGCCTTTAGCAACCAGGCAGTCATCGTGGATGGCTTACGGGTCAACGAAGGCGACCTCATTGGCCCACAACTGGCACAGATACCCGTTGAGGCTATCGAGCGCATTGAAGTGATTCGCGGCAATGCCTCCGTGCTGTACGGCGAAGGGGCCACGGCCGGTGCCATCGTCATCTCCACGCGCGCCGGCACGGGTGCACAACGCAATGGCGGCCAAGTTCGTGCCACGGCCGGCAGTTATGGCCTGCGCGAGCTGCGTGGCAGCGTGACCGCGGCGATGGGTGACTTCGCCCTGGACGCCTCGGCTCAGCGCCGCAACGCAGACAACTATCGCGACAACGCCCGCTCCGAATTGGAAGCAGGCTCGTTGGGCGGGCAATGGCGCAGCGGCGACCTGCGACTGGGCGCGCGCATCGCCGATGACAAGCTGGATGCTCGCCTGCCCGGCGAATTGACCGCACAACAGTACGCGGACAACCCGCGCCAGACCGCGAAGCCCAATGACTGGGGGAACATTCATAACCAGCGGCGCAGCGTGTTCGCTCAGACCATAGTGGGAGACTGGTCCGTAGGTCTGGACGCGGGCTGGCGTCAAAAAGAGGTGCGAAGCCTGACCACGTTCCGCGGCATCGCAAGTCCCTACGACTACGACATCGAGGCCAACACTCAATCCTTGCGTGCCCGCGGCGAATGGGCGCTGGGTTCGACTCGCCACGCCGTAACGGTAGGCATAGACCGCAGCCACTGGGAACGCACTGTGCTCGGCCAGTACGGCACCCGCGCGACCCAGCAATCGATTGGCTTCTACGCCAAAGACGATGTGGATCTGAGCGAAGGCACGCGTCTGAGCGCCGGCGTTCGCAGCGAAAAATTCGACAAGCGCTTTGACAGCGGCTTCGGCGTCACGACCATTGATGATCGCTTGCCGGCCTGGGACTTGGGCCTGACCCAGTCGCTGGGCCAGGGCGTTGCCGCTTTTGGGCGCGTGGGCCGCAGTTTCCGGCTGGCCAATGCTGACGAGTACGGCTATTCGACGCCGGGCGCCTCGACGCTGCGTCCGCAGATTTCTCGTGACGTTGAGTTGGGCACGCGCTGGACGCATGCGAAGGGCCGGGTCGAAGCCCGCATCTACCGCAGTGCCTTGCGCGACGAAATCGGCTTTGATCAGCTCACCTACACCAACGTCAACTTCGACCGCACGCGCCGCCAGGGCCTGGAAGTGGAGGCGCGCCAAGCTCTCTCCTCCACGCTGGACCTGCGTGCCAACGCAGCTTGGCGGCGGGCCAAGTTCACCGCCGGGCAGTACGAAGGCAAAGAGGTGGCACTGGTGCCCAAATCCTCGCTGGCGGTCAACCTGGACTGGACGCCGATGCCTCAGCACCGCGTAGGTTTCGGCGTGCAACTGGTGTCGTCGCAGCACGCGGATTTCGCCAACCAGTGCACCATCCCGGGCTACGCCACGACGCAGGCCCGCTACGCTTACCAGTGGCGTGATGCCGAATTCGCGCTCGTGATGAGCAACCTTGGCAACCACCGCTACTACACACTGGCCTACGCTTGCGACAGCGGCACCACCAGCAACCTCTATCCGGAGCCCGGCCGCACCGCTGCCGCTTCGGTGACCGTGCGCTTCTGAGCGCTGGCGCGAGGCACGTGCCCAGTTGCTGCATTCGCGCCTGTACCGCCTGCTAAAGATGCGACAATGCACGCTTCGCCGCGCGGCTCTGCAACGGGGTCCGAACGGCAACAGCGACATCAGGAAGCGTGGCCGAGCGGTTTAAGGCACCGGTCTTGAAAACCGGCGAGGGTTGATCCCCTCCGTGGGTTCGAATCCCACCGCTTCCGCCAAACTGAAAAAAACGCCCCCACGGGCGTTTTTTCATTTCGGCGAACCCCTTCAACGCGTCGGCATGCTTGTTGAATATCTTTGGCTTTGGCCGAAATGATCGACGACTTGGCACAGGCAATAAGGTGGAAATCCAGGAAATTAATTTCCCTGCCCATCGAATATCGCAGCCGAAATAAGAACGGCAGCCTTGCAGCTGCCGCTTCCTCCAAACCGTGACCGGCGCCCTCAGCCCGCCGCGGCCCGCGGCAGCAGTGCGGGGTCGGCCACCTCCTCGCCGTCAGCCGCATCCATCCACGCCGCCTTGCGCGGCAGCACGGTCTGCGTGAGCCAGCGCTCCAGCTCGCTGGCCAGGCAGGGCCGGCTGAACAGGTAGCCCTGCATGATGGTGCAGCCCAGGCGGTTGAGCACCTCCATCTGGCGCAGCGTCTCCACGCCCTCGGCCACCACGCGCAGCTTGAGCGTGCGCGCCAGGGCGATGATGGCCGTCACCACCGCCGAGCTCTGCGGCGTCACGCCCAGGTCGCGCACGAAGCTGCGGTCGATCTTCAGCTCCGAGATGGGCAGCGTGGTCAGGTAGGCCAGCGACGAGTAGCCGGTGCCGAAATCGTCGATGGCGATCTGCACCCCGATTTCATTGAGCCGGTGCAGCGACGGAATGACCTCCTGCAAATCCTTCATCAGCCCGGTCTCGGTGATCTCCAGCTGGATGGCGTCGGTCTTGACGCCGTACTCGCTCACCGCGCGCTCGATGTGCTGCACCAGGTCCGAGCGCTCGAAGAGGCGGTTGGGCAGGTTCACGGCGATGGAGTCGCTGAAGCCGAAGCTCACCTCCCAGCGCTTGGCCTGGCGCGCGGCCTCGTGCAGCGCCCATTCGGACATGGGCACGATCAGCCCCGTCTCCTCCGCCAGCGGGATGAACTCCGCCGGCGACACCAGCGTGCGCCCGCGCTGCCAGCGCATGAGCGCCTCCACGCCCACCATGCCCTGGCCGCGCACGTCCACCTTGGGCTGGTAGTACATCACCAGCTCGTCGCGCTCTATGGCCTTGTGCAGCGCGCTTTCCAGCTCCAGCTTCTCGCGCCCGCGGCCGGCCAGCATGGGGCTGTAGCTCGACGCCGCGTTGCGGCCCTGCGCCTTGACGGCGTACATGGCCACGTCGGAGTTGCGCATGAGGTCGGCCACCGAGGCGCCGTCGCGCGGGTACAGCGCGATGCCCACGCTGGCGGTGACGAAGCACTCCTGCCCGCCCACGAAAATGGGCTCGCGCATCACCTCCAGTATGCGGTCGGCCACGCGCTGCGCGTCGGTCTCGTCCATGACCTCCGGCAGCAGCGCGATGAACTCGTCGCCCCCGAGGCGTCCAACCGCCTCCAGCGAGCGGTGCGAGCGCGAGCCCACGGCCTCCAGCGTGCCCTCCTGCACCGTGTCGCAGTGGCGCACGCAGGCCTTCAGGCGGCGGCCCACCTCCACCAGCAGCTCGTCGCCGGCGCTGTGGCCCAGCGTGTCGTTGATGACCTTGAAACGGTCCAGGTCGATGAGCAGCAGCGCCGCGGCGTGGCCCAGGCGGCGGCCGTGCTCTATGGCCTTGTCGGCGCGCCACAGGAGCTGGCGGCGGTTGGGCAGCCCGGTGAGGGCATCGAAGTTGGCAAGGTGGCGGATCTTGTCCTCGGCCACGCGGCGGTCCGTCACGTCCTGGACGATGCCGGTGTAGCCCGTCTGCACGCCGTGCTCGTTGAACTCCGGCTCGGCCTCGATGTGCAGCACGCGGTGGCGGCCGTCAGGCAGGGTCACGGGCACGTCGGTGGCCAGCACCGCGCCGTGCGCCAGCGCTTCGCGCAACAGGCGCAGCAGCCCGGCGCGCTCGGCCAGGCGCAGCAGGTGGTACAGGCCCGGGCGGTCGCCCGCGGCGTAGCCGAAGACGCGCAAGCCCTCGGGCGAAAGCAGCAGCGTGCCCGGGTGCCCGTCCTGCGGGTGGCGCCAGTCGAAGCTGCCCATGCGGGCGATGTCCTGCGCCCGCGCCAGCCGCGCCTGGCTGCGCTCGAGCTCGCGCCGCGTGCGGGCGCTGCGCAGCAGGTACTGCAGCCGCCCGGCCAGCAGGCTCCACTGCGAGCTCTTGACGTAGAAGTCCGTGGCGCCGGCCTGGTAGGCGCGGCTGATGGAGGCGTCGTCGTTCAGGCCCGTGAGCATGAGCACGGGCATGTGCTCGAAGCCCGTCGTGGCGCGCAGGCGGTGGCAGGTCTCGAAGCCGTCGAGGTCGGGCATGAGCGCGTCCAGCACCACGATGTCGAAGGGCGCCTGCTGCAGCATGCGCAGCGCCGCCGCGCCGCCGTCGGCCTCCGTCACCTCGAAGCCGCGCTGTCGCAGCGCCGCGCCGGTGAGCATGAGCTGCACCTGGTCGTCGTCCACCAGCAGCACCTTGGGCTGCTCCAGGCCCTCGTCGGCATCCATGGGCAGCGGCAGGCTCATGCGCTCAGCCACCGGTGCCCAGCAGCGGCTGCAGCGTGCACAGCAACTGCCGGCCCTCCGTTTCCAACTCGTCCAGCAGCGCCGGCAGCCCCTGCGTGCGCTGCTCGCGCACGCACTGCTCGGCGTCGGCGCACAACTGCGACAGCCGCAGCGCGCCCACGCTCATGGAGGAGGACTTCAGCGTGTGAGCCACCATGCGCTGGCCTTCGAGGTCGGCCGCGCCGCGCGCGGCCGCCAACTGCTCCAGCAGCCGCCGCGTGGAGCTGTCGAAGGTGCGCAGCACCTTGGGCAGCAGGCCATGGCGGCCGCCGGGATCGAGCTCGCTGAGCCGCTGCAGCGCCTCCGCGTCCAGCGGAGGGCTCAGGGCGGCCAGCAGGGCTTGCGAGGGGTCGATGTCGGTCATGAGGGCAAAGGACTGGCGTATTGCCTGCATTCTGCCCCGCCGCCGCCCCCTGCTGGCAAGGGCGTTGCCCCGGCAGCACCGCGGCAATGGCCGCTTGTCCAGCCCCGCCGCGCAGTGCGGGCCCGCGCCCGCGGCATCAGCCGCCGATGTAGTTGAAGATGGAGAGCCGCTGCACCATCGAGTAGGTCTTGAGCGCCGCCTCGTAGCCGGTGTTCTTGAGCTGGAATTCCGACAGCGCCTGGTAGGGGTCGAGGTCCACGGCCTGGCTCCTGGCCTCCTGGCCCTGCAGCTTGAGCGAGGCGTTGCGCTCCTCGGCCGCGTCGGCGTGGTTGAGCGACTCGCCCGCGCGGCTGCGCAGCGAGCCCAGCGCCGTGAGCGAGCCGTCCAGCCCCGCCATGCCCTCCTGCACCGTCTGCTGCACCTGGGCGCTGCCGCGGTTGGGCGTCTTGAGCGCGGCGATGGCGCGGTCCAGCGTGTCGAACACGCTTTGCTTGGGCTGCGACAGCCGCACCTCGAAGACGTTGCCGTCGGCCGGCGCACCGCCGATGGCGAAGCTCATGCCGTCGAACTCCACGGCGCGGCCGCCGGACGTGCTGGTGCCCGTCCAGGGCTTGGGCGCATCCATGGCCTCACCGTTCTTGAGCACGGTGTAGCTCATGTCGCCGGCCGTGCCGCTGAACTTCACCTCGTAGCGCAGCGCCGAAGGGTCGGCCACCGCCGGCGGCGAGGTGGCGGCAAAGAAGGCGGCCGGGTTGGTGACATGCCCGCCGTCGCTCCAGGCCGTGGTGCTGTTGGTGTTGCTGGCCTTGAACAGGCCGTTGCCGTCCGGGGCCTGCAGCCAGGCGCCCTGCCCGTCCACGGTCAGCGCCAGGCCCTCGCCGCCGTCTGCGCCGGTCTGGGTGCCGGCCGTGCCGCGGAACGCCACGCCCGCGGGCCCGTTGACGAAGGGCGGCGCGCTGGAGCCCTGGCCGCCGAAGAAGTAGTTGCCCGCGCCGTCCTCGCGGTTGGCCAGCGCCAGCAACTGGTCGCGCAGGCCCTGCAGCTTGTTGCCGATGTTGGCGCGCTCGCTGTCGCCCAAGGCGCCGTTGCCGGCCTGCACCAGGGTCTCGCGGGCGTCCTGCATCAGGTCGATGGCGTCGCTCAAGGTGGACTCGGTCTGCGACATGGCGTTGCGGCTGGCGTCCACGGCGCGCTGCTGGGCGTCGCTGCGCGCGATCTGGGCCTGCGCGCGCTCGGCACGCGCGGCGGCCACGGGGTCGTCGCTGGCGCGCAGCACGCGCTTTTGCGCGTTGAGGTGATCCTGCAGGTCCGCCAGCTCGCTGTGGCGGTCCTGCAGCGCAGCGACGCTGCGCGCGAAGGTGGCGGTGTTGGTGATCCTCATCGGCGGCTCCTGTGCGTGCGGCGGCGGGCCTGGGCGGCGCGGGCGCGGACGTCTTGGTTCATGGCGGGTACGGTGCGGCGGCGGTCGGTGCCGGGCGGGCCTCAGCGCGAGGTGGCCTGCAGCAGCGCGTCGAACACCGTCTGCGCGACCTGCAGCACCTTGGCCGCGGCCTGGTAGCTCTTTTGGTACTGGATCAGCTTGGCCCCCTCCTCGTCGGTGTCCACGCCGGTCTTGGCGTCGCGCTGCGCCAGCGCATTGGTGGCCACGCCATCGGAGATCTCGCTGGCCGTGCGCGCCACCTGCACGCGCGAGCCCACGTTGGCCAGCGCACCGGCGTAGGCGTTGGTGATGGTGTCGCCGCCGGTGCTGCCGGCGGCGGACCAGTTGCGGCCTATGAAGGACTCCGTGCCCAGCCCGGCCAGCGCGCGGGCGTTGCCGTTGTTGGTGGCGGGGTTGGTGGTGGTGGCCACGGCGATGCTGTCGCCCTTGGCCGGGCGGCCGGCCAGCGTGAGGCTGAACCCTTCCAGCGCGATGGGCTGGCCGGCTTGCCAGGTGCCGGTGAGCGTGTTGCTGCCCACCACGGCGCCGGAGGCATCCAGCTCGTCCCACTTGTACTCGTAGGCGCCGCCGTCGTCGGTGAAGCTCAGGCTGCCCTGCACCGAGTGCGAGGCGTCAAAGCCGCTGCCCGTCATGGTGAGCGCGCTCACGGTGGCGGTGCCGGTGTTGGTGCGCTGGGGCGAGGCCGTCAGCGGCGCCGCGGCGGCCAGGCCACGCGGGTCGTCCAGCACGCGGCGCATGTTGGCTGCGGCACCGCCCACGGGCTGCAGCAGGAAGCGGTCGCCCGCGCTCACGCCTTCGATGTTCAGCGTGAAGCCGGGGTGGAAGCTCGCGTCCGAGCCCGCCGCGGCACCCTCGCGGGTGAAGCTCTGGCCGTCGGCGGTGGAAAAGCGCTGGCCGTCGCTGGTGCGCGTCATGACGTAGCCGCCCCCGGCGGCGCCTTCGAGCGTGTACTCGGCCGCCTCCAGCAGCGAGGCGTCGTCGATGTGTATTTCCACGCTGCCCAGCGCGTTGCCGCTGCCGTCGCGCGCGTTGCCCACGTCCGCCAGCCCGCGCAGCGCGCCGGCTTGCGACTGGCTCATGAAGTCGGTGAACAGCGGCTGGCCGCTGCCGGCGGGGCTGCGCAGGTCCAGGCCCAGGGCCTGCTGCTGGTTCATGCGCGCCGACACCGCGGTGGCCATCTGGCCCAGCGAGTTGCGCGCGGCCACCAGGTCCTGGTTCTGGAAGCGCAGCATGGCGCCCATGGAGCCGCCACCGGAGAGGGCGGTGCTGTCCAGCGTGACCAGCATGCCGTTGCCCTGGCGCACGCCCAGCGCGGCACGGCTGCCGTCCATGCGGTCGGCCGTGACTTCGAGCTTTTGCACCTGGTCGCCCAGCACCAGGCTCTGGCCGCCGGCGGCGAACACGCCTATCGAGCCGTCCGGCGCCGCCACGGTGCTCACCTGCAGGTAGCCGCTGAGCTGCTGCACCAGCTGGTCGCGCTTGTCCAGCAGGTCGTTGGGCGGCTGGCCCTGGGCCTGCTGGCGCACGATCTGCGCGTTGAGCTGCGCGATGCCGCTGGTGATGCCGTTGGCGCCGTTGATGGCGGTGCGCAGGTCCTTCACCACGCCGTCCTGCAGCGCGTTGAGCTGCTCGCCGGCATTGGCAAATCGCTGCGCGAGCTGGTCCGCGCGCGAAAGCACCACCTGGCGCGCCGAGGCGTCGCCCGGGCTGGTGCTCAGGTCGGTGAAGGCGCCCAGCAGCGAGCTGGCCGCAGCCCCCACGCCGGAGTCGCCGGTGGGAAAGGCGTTTTCCATCTGCGACAGCAGGTCCAGCCGCGTGCTGTCCGCGGCGGCCTGCGACTGGGCGGCGCTCACCTCGCGGGTGAGAAAGGCGTCGTGCGCACGCGAGATGGTGGTCACGTCCACGCCTTGCCCAATGAAGCCGCTGGGCGTGTACTGACCGTTGGCGGTGCTGAACTCCACCTCCTGGCGCGAGTACCCGGCAACGTTGGCATTGGCGATGTTGTTGCCGGTGGTCTGCAGCGCGGCGTAGTTCGCGCTCATCGCACGGGCGCCCACGGACAACAGGGAAAAGGCCATAGGAAAGCTCCGGGGTTCGTGTTCTTTGAAAGCGGGCCGCGCCTCAGGTCATCGCCCGCTGCAGCCGCAGCGTGGTGTCGATGACGCGGCCGAGCTTGTCGGCGTAGGCGGGATCGGTGGCGTAGCCCGCGCGCTGCAGCCCCTGCGCAAAGCCTTGGGCATTGCTGCCGCTGGCCACCACTTGGGCGTAGCGCGGGCTGTTCTTCATGAGGCGGGCGTAGTCGGCGAAGGACTCCTCGGCGCTGGCGTAGGCGCGAAAGCGCGCCACCACCTGGCGCGGCTGCCCGCCGACGTACTCGGTGGTGCGCACCTCGGCCACGGGGCCCTTCCAGTCGCTGCCGGCCTTGATGCCGAAGAGGTTGTGCGAGGGGCTGCCGTCGGCCTTGCGGATGTCGCGCTTGCCCCAGCCGGTCTCGTGCGCGGCCTGCGCGAGCATGAAGGTGGCCGGTATGCCCGTGGCCACCTCGGCCACGCGCGCGGCGCCCTGGTGCGCGGCAATGAATTCATGCGCCTTGCCGCGGGGAGCGGCCGCGGCCGTGGCGGACGCGCCGTCGGCGCGCGCCGGCGCATTGGCCGCCTGGCCGGGCAGCGGCGCGGCCAGGGCGCGCGACGCCGCGGCCTGGCCGGCAGCGCCGGACCCCTGGACGGCCTGCGCCCCATGGGTGCCCGCCTTGTCCAGGCCCATGCCCCGTTCGAGCTGGCGCAGGATGGCGCCGTGCAGCCCGCCGGGCTGGCCGCTCAACTGCGTGGACAGCTGCTTGTCCAGCAGCTCCGTTCCCAACTGCGAGCCCTCGTTGTCCAACAGCCCGCTGCTTTGCGTGGCCTGGCGCATGCTCTTGAGCATCTCCTGCATGAACAGCGACTCGAACTGCTTGGCCACCTCCTTGGCGGCGCCGCGCGGGTCGTTCTTGGCGACGTTGCGCAGCGAGTCCAGCGTTCGCGTGTCGGCGGCCAGCCCCTGCGGGGCGGAGGACAGGCCCTTGGTCGGGAAGGCGCACATCAGATCACCTCCAGCTCGGCATTGAGCGCGCCCGCGGTCTTCATGGCCTGCAGGATGGCCAGCAGGTCCTGCGGCGTGGCGCCCAACAGGTTGAGCGCCTTGACCACGTCGGCGAGCTTGGTGCCCGCGGGCAGTTGCACCAGGGCGCCGCCCTGCTGCGAAATCGTGATGTCGGACTTCTGCGTCACCACCGTCTGGCCCTGCGACAGCGGCGCGGGCTGGCTGACCATGGGCGTGGTGTTGATGGTCACCGACAGGCTGCCGTGCGCCACGGCGCAGGCGCCCAGCGTCACCGCCTCGTTCATCACCACCGAGCCGGTGCGGGCGTTGAGCACCACCTTGGCCGCCGGGCGGGCCAGCTCGACCTGCAGGTTCTCGATGTCGGCCAGGAAGGCCACGCGCGCGTCGGTGTTGCCCTGGGCGGGCATGCGCACGCGCACCACGCGGCCGTCCAGCGCCTGCGCCGTGCCCTCGCCCTTGGCGCGGTTGATGGTGTGCGCCACTTGGCGCGCGGTGTCGAAGTCCGCGGCGCTCAGGCCCAGGCTCAGCACCTCGCCTTGCTGCAGCGGCGTGGCCACCTCGCGCTCCACCGTCGCGCCCTCGGGAATGCGCCCGGCGCTCAGGTGGTTGATCTGCACCTTGGAGCCGCCGGCCGAGGCGCCAGCGCCGCCCACCACCAGGTTGCCCTGGGCCAGCGCGTAGATCTGCCCGTCGGCGCCCTTGAGCGGTGTGGCCACCAGCGTGCCCCCGCGCAGGCTCTTGGCGTTGCCCATGGAGGAGACGTTGACGTCTATGGCCTGCCCCGGCACGGCAAAGGGCGGCAGCACCGCCGTCACCATCACCGCGGCCACGTTGCGCAGCTGCATGGTGGTGCCCGGCGGCACCGTCACGCCCATCTGCTGCAGCATGGCGTTGAGGCTTTGCGTGGTGAAGGGCGTCTGCGTGGTCTGGTCGCCCGTGCCGTCCAGGCCCACCACCAGGCCGTAGCCCACGAGCTGGTTGTTGCGCACGCCCTGCACGGCGGCGATTTCCTTGATGCGCACGGCGTGCGCGCTGTGCAGCGGCACGAGCAGCGCGGCGCCCAGCGCCAGCACGGCCAGGGCGGCCCGGCCGCGGAAGGAGCGAAGTGACGGTGTCATGGCCCGCATCCTCAGAACGGCAGCACGCTCAGGAACACGCGGCCCAGCAGCCCCATGAGCTGCGCGTCGGCCTGCTGGCCGCGGCTGCGGTGCTCCACGCGCACGTTGGCGATGCGCGAGCTGGGCACGACGTTGCCGGGCTGAATGGCGCGCGGATCGACCTGGCCGGCAAAGCGCAGCACGTCCACGTTGGCGTTCACGCCGATCTGCTTCTCGCCGGTGATGAGCAGGTGCCCGTTGGGCAGCACGCCCGTGACCATGGCGGTGATGGTCCCGGAGAAGTCGTTGCTGCTTTCGGTGGCGCCCTTGCCGGCGAAGGTGTTGCTCGCGTCCGCGCCGGCGCCGAGCTTGCCGACGATGGAACCGCTGCCCAGTATGGGCAGCGCGCTGACGCTGGCGTCCACCTTGCCGCTCTTGTCCACGGAGCTGGTGGACTTCTGGCTGGCGCTCACGGCTTCCACGATCTGCACCGTGAGCGTGTCGCCCACCAGCCGCGCGCGGTGGTCCTCGAACAGCGGGCGGTAGGTCGCGCCCTGGAAGATGGAGCCGTTGGCCACCACCGGCACCGCCGGCATGGCCTGGGGCTGCACGGGGGCGGTGCTGGGCATGTCCACGCGCGGGGCGCGGTAGTCGTCCAGGCCGGCGCAGCCGGACAGCGCCAGCAGAACGGTGGCGGCCGCCGCGGCGGCGCTTCGGGACGGGAGACGGGGGTACTTCACGACGGAACCTTGGATGTTGCGCAGCGCTTTCAGCCTCAAAGCTGGCTGAGCTTTTGCAGCATCTGGTCCGAGGTGGAGACAGCCTTGGAGTTGAGCTCGTAGGCGCGCTGCGTCTGGATCATGCTCACCAGCTCCTCCACCACCGAGACGTTGGAGGTCTCGACGAAGCCCTGCGCCAGCGGGCCCAGGCCGTTGCTGTTGGGCGTGCCCGTGGTCGGGGTGCCGGAGGCCGCGGTTTCGGTGTACAGGTTCTGCCCGCGCGGCTCCAGGCCGGCCGGGTTGATGAACTGCGTGAGCTGGAGCTGGCCGATCTGCTGCGGCGCGAGCTGGTTGGGCACGGTCACGGTGACGATGCCGGTGGACGACACCGACACCTTGGTGGCGTTGTTGGGCACGGTCAGGCCCGGCTGCACCGTGTAGCCCTCGTGCGTGACGACCTGGCCATTGGAGTCCAGCCGGAAGGCGCCGTCGCGCGTGTAGGCCGTGGTGCCGTCGGGCAGCTGGACCTGGAAGAAGCCCTGGCCCTGGATGGCCACGTCCAGGTCGTTGCCGGTGCTCTGCAGGCTGCCCGGCTCGAAGTTGCGCGAGGTGGCCACGGTGCGCACGCCCAGGCCCAGCTGCAGGCCTTCGGGCAACTGCGTCTGCTCCGAGGTGGCCGAGCCGCTCTGGCGCAGGTTCTGGTACATCAGATCCTCGAACACGGCATGGCTGCGCTTGTAGCCATTGGTCGAGACGTTGGCCAAGTTGTTGGTGATGGTGTCCAGCTTGGTCTGCTGGGCTTCCATACCGGACTTGGCGATCCACAGCGAACGGATCATGGAAAGCTTCTCCTGGATGCTGCGGGCGATCTTCTCCCGCCCCCGGCCCCGCCCAGGGCACGAAAAAAGCGGTGTTTGATGTCCATATCGGCAGCGCCCGGCGCGGCTTGAGCCGGACCGGGCGCGCTGAGGTCACGAAGGGAGGCGGCGCGGGGCACGCCGCGCGCGGATTTCGGCGGCGGGGGTCAGCCGCCCAGCAGCTTGGCTGCCGTCTGCGACTGGCGCTCGGCCGTCTGCATGAGCTTCATCTGCTGCTCGAACTGGCGCGCCGCGGCAATCATGGCCACCATGGTTTCCACCGGCGAGACGTTGCTGCCTTCGAGCGTGCCGTCGCGCAGCCGCGCCGCGGGGTCGGCGGGCAGGTCGCCATTGGCGGCGCGAAACAGCCCGTCCGTGCCGCGGGTGAGCGCGGCCTGCGGCGTGACCATCTTGAGCCGCCCGGCGGTGGTGGTGCGCCCGTCAGGGTTGGTGATGCTCACCGTGCCGTCGCTGCCGATGCTCAGGGTGCCGCCCGTGCCCGCGGGCACGCTGATGGGACCGCCCTCGCCCAACACGGGCAGCCCGTTGCGGGTGACGACCTGGCCCTGCGCGTCCAGGTCCAGCGAGCCCGCGCGGGTGTAGGCCTCGGTGCCGTCCAGGCCCTGCACGGCCAGCCAGGCGTCGCCCACCATGGCCACGTCCAGGTTGCGCCCGGTGTTCTGCATGGGGCCGGGCGTGGCGTCGTAGCCGGTGGTGGTCTCCAGCGAGGGCACGCGGGTGCTGGCGCCGTCGCCGCGCACCGGCACGGCGCGAAAGGCCGCCATCTCGGCGCGAAAGCCCGCGGTGGAGACGTTGGCCAGGTTGTTGGAGATCACGTCCTGGCGCTGCATGGTCGCCTTGGCTCCCGTCATGGAGAGGTAAATCATGCGGTCCAAGGCAATGCTCCTTCGGTGCTTCGGTCAGTGGGCGGCGGGAACTATCAGCGCAGGTTGACCAGGGTCTGCAGCACCTGGTCCTGCGTCTTGATGGTCTGCGCGTTGGCCTGGTAGGAGCGCTGCGCCGTGATCATGTTCACCAGCTCGCCGGCCAGGTCCACGTTGGACTCCTCCAGAGCACCCGCCTGCAGCTTGCCCAGCGAGCCGCTGCCCGGGGCGCCGCGCACGGGCTCGCCGGCTTCCAGCGAAATCGCCCACATGTTGCCCGCCACCGGCTTGAGGCCCTGCGGGTTGCGGAAGTTGGCCAGCTCCACCTGGCCCGCGGCCAGGCTCTGGCCGTTGCTGTACTGGGCCATCACCGTGCCGTTGTCCTGGATGTTCAGGCCCGTGAGGTTGCCCGGGGGAAAGCCGTCCTGGTTGATCTTGGTCACCGAGAAGGAGGTGCCGTACTGGCGCACCGCGGTGAAATCGAAGCCGGAGATGGGAATGTCCAGCGTCGTCATGCCCGGCAGCGTGCCGGTGGCCGCCGTCGTGGTGGACACGATGCCGTTGCCGCCGGACTCCAGGGCGGGCAGCTCGGGCTGCGGGTCCTGCACGGTGCTGCCGTTGCTGGCGAACTTGAGCTGGTTGGTCAGCGCGGCGCCGCCGTTGAGCATGTTGCCGTTGGCGCTGACGAAGACGTTCCAGGTGTCGACGGCGGCCTTCTGGAAGTAGTAGGTCATCGCCACCGGCTGGCCCTTGGCGTCGTAGACGGTCTGGGAGGTGGCGTTGTTGTAGGTGGTGGGGTCGGTGGCGTTGAACGGCTTGGTGTCCGAAGCCGTGACGGCCGAGCGCGAGTCCAGGTTGAGCTCCAGCGAAATGCTGCCGGTGGCCTTGGGCTGTATGCCGGAGGTGGGCAACTGCAGCGCCTGCGGCGTGCCGGGCTGGATGTTGCCGTTGGGGTCAGCCGGGTAGCCCAGCAGCTTCATGCCGTCGTTGTTGACGATGGTGCCGCTGCGGTCCACCTTGAACTGGCCGTTGCGGGTGTACATCGTCGGGTTGACGCCGTCGCTCACCTGGAAGAAGCCGCTGCCGCTGATGGCCAGGTCGGTGGGCTTGTCGGTGGAGGTGATGTTGCCGCCGGTGAACTGCTGCGACACCTCGTCCAGGCTCACGCCGATGCCGATGTCCCCGCTCACGCCGCCCGAAGCCGCCGCGTACATGTGCGAGAACTCCGCGCGCGCGGTCTTGGCGCCATAGGTGTTGGCGTTGGCAATGTTGTTGCCGATGACTTCGAGGTTCTTGCTGGAGGCGTTGAGGCCGGAGAGGCCTTGCTGGAAGCTCATGGCGAGTCCTTGTTCTTCAGTTGAAGGCCTTGACGGCGCTGTAGTTCACGAGCCCGCTATGGCTCAGCCGCAGTTGCAGCGACTGTCCGCTGGTGCTGACGGCGGTGACGGTGTCGGTGGTCAAAGGCGTGGCGGTGACGGCGTTGGAGCCGGCGCTCGCGGTGACCTTGAAGGTCTGGCCCGCGGCCACGCCGCTGGGCTGCGTCCACTCGAAATTGACGCGCCCGGCCTTTTGCGCGTTCAGCTGCACGGTATCGATCACGGCGCCGGCACCGTCCAAGATCTGCACCTGCACCCGGTCGGCCGAGTTGGCGAGGTCCAGCGAGCCGGCCAGCTTGTTGGAGGCGCTGCCCTCGGTGAGCCGGTTGCCCTCGATCACCACGTTGCGGTTGACCAGGCTGGCGGCCTGCACCGCCTGCATCTGCATGAACTGCGAGCCCAGCCCGGCCACGGTGGTGTTGAGCTTGTCCAGGCCGCTGACGGTATTGATCTGCGCCAGCTGGCTCGTGACCTGCGCGTTGTCCATGGGGTTGAGCGGGTCCTGGTTCTTCATCTGCGCCACCAGCAGCGTGAGGAAGCGGTCCTCGGTGGCCACCTGCTTGTTCTTGTCGCTGCTGCCGGAGCTGCTCGTGCTGCTCGTGCTGCTGTTGGAAAGCGCCGCAAAGGGATTGGCGCTGTTGGCGGAGGTGGTGGCGGTGGTGGTCATGCGGGGAGGAAGTCAGGAGGAGCGGGCCGGCGCAGTCAACGTCAGCCCTGGCCCAGTTGCAGCGTCTTCTGCAGCAGGCTCTTGGCGGTGTTCATGATCTCGACGTTGTTCTGGTAGGAACGCGAGGCCGAGATCATGTTGACCATCTCCTCCACCGGGTTGACGTTGCTGAAGGTGACATACCCATCGGCATCGGCGGCCGGATGTTTAGGGTCGAACACGCGGCGCCCCGGCGAGTTGTCCTCCACCACGTTGCTCACGCGCACGCCGGCGCTCTCGCCCACGCCGCCTTGCTGTGCGCCCATGAGCTCGGTCTGGAACACCACCTGGCGCGCCTTGTAGGCCTGGCCGTCGGGGCCGGCCACGGTGTCGGCATTGGCCAGGTTGGAGGCCACGGTGTTCAGGCGCTGGCTTTGCGCGCTCACGGCGCTGCCGGCGACGTTGAAGATGTTGAGCAGGCTCATGCGGCGGTGGTTCTGGAATCGGTGGGCGAAACGGCGGCGGTGCGGGCGGCGCCGGCCGCTCACTGGCCCTTGATGGCGTCGAGCATGGTGCGCACGCCGGTATTGATGAAGCGCAGCGTCGCCTCGTACTTGACGCTGTTGTCGGCGAAGGCGGCGCGCTCGCGGTCCATGTCCACGGTGTTGCCGTCCAGCGAGGTCATGGCCGGGCTGGCGTAGGCCAGCTCGCCGTGTCGGCTTTGCGTGCCTATCTCGGCCACGGAGCCCTCCACCGGCGAGGCCAGGTGGCCCGCGGCGCTGGCCAGCGGCTGCGGCGCGCCGGAACGAATGGTCAGCGCCGGCGCGGCCGAGGCGCCGGCGGCCGTGGACGGCGGCATCATCTCGGCCCTGAGCGTGGCCTGGCCGCCCGTGGCCTCGCGCAGCGCCTGCGCGAAATCCATGTCGCGCGCCTGGTAGTGCGGCGTGTCGGCGTTGGCGATGTTGCTGGCCAGCACGCGCTGGCGTTCCGAACGCAGCAGCAAAGCCTCGGTCTGGAAGCTCAGGGTGTCGGTGAGGCGTTTGAGCATGACGGCACGGCTTTTCTGATGCGTCGCATTGTGGGCACGCCGTCGCGCGCTGGCCGCTGGAATAAGCGGCAGGAACCGGGCGCAATTCCGGCGCATGGCCCGCGCGGGCGGGCTCTAAAGTGGCCGCCGTGAAAGCACTGCGCCCCCTACTCCTGCCTCTGCTCGGCCTGTGCGCCGCGGCTGCGGCCTGCGCGCAAGCGGCAGCGCCTGCTGCCGCCGGCGCGGGGCTGGAGCCCGCGGTGCTGGCGCGCGTGCGTGAGCTGGCGCAGCAGGCGGCACAGGCCGCCTCGGCCGAGCTGCCCGGCGCCCGCGTGCAGCTGGAGCTGGGCACGCTGGACCCCAGGCTGCGCCTGGCGCCCTGCGCGCAGGTGCAACCCTACGTGCCTGCGGGCCAGCGCATGTGGGGGCGCGCACGCATCGGCCTGCGCTGCATGGCCGGTGCGCCCTGGAACGTGTATTTGCCCGTCACGGTCAAGGTCTTCGCCCCGGCGCTGGTGATGGCGCAGGCCCTGCCTGTGGGCACGGTACTGGAAGCCGCGCACCTGGCGCGCGAGGAAGTGGACGTCGCCGCCGGCGCCAGCCCCGCGGTGACCGCGGCCGAGCAGGCGCTGGGCCGCGCGCTGGCGCAGTCACTGCCCGCGGGCGAAACGCTGCAGCGCGCCCACCTGCGCGCGCGCCAGTGGTTCGCCGCCGGCGACACGGTGCGCGTGGTCGCCACGGGCGACGGCTACAGCGTCAGCGGCGAGGCCCAGGCGCTGGGTCCCGGCTTGGAAGGCCAGGCCGTGCGGCTGCGCACCGACAGCGGCCGCGTCATCAGCGCGCTGCCCGTGGCGCCGCGCCAGGCGGAGGTGGCGCCATGACGCGCACGTCCGTTTTCCCGCCGGCGCCTGCGCGTGCTCAAGGCTGCGCGGCGCCCTGCCCCCTATATGAGCGCCGGTTACCAAGCCCCATTAAAGTTCTCCGTAGCGGCTCCGATATCTCACCCATGTTGAGCGGGCCGGTCCAGCCCGTACCCGGAGACGCACCATGAAGATCGGCCCTTTCAATCTCTCGTCCGCCCGCACCACGGCCAATGGCGAGACCGCGGCTGCTGCGCGTCCCTCCACCAGCGGCACGGCATCCACATCCTCTTCCGTGGCCGCTGGCGAGGCCAGCAGCACGCAGGTCGCACTCTCGCCTGCAGCCACCACGCTCATTGCCGGCGGCGATGCCAGCTTCGACACCGCCAAGGTGCAGCGCATCGCACAAGCCATACGCGACGGCTCTTTCCGCATCAACGCCGGAGCCATCGCCGACAAGCTTCTCGACAACGCCCAGGAACTGCTGGCGCGTTCTCCGCATTGACACAACCACCGCTGTAACCCATGAACAACCCCTGCGCCGACAACACGTCCACCGCCGAAGAGCTGGAAAGCACTCTGGCTGTGCTGGAGGCGAACCTTTTGGGGTTGAGCAATTCCCTGCGCGAGCGCGACGCCGCCGCCATGGAGCGCCAGGCCGAGCAGTTGCACCAGGCCCTGGCCACGGCCGTCAACCGCTTCGCCCAGGCCGCGCGCAACGGCAGCGTGCCGCCGGCACTGCGCCTGCGCCTGGCGCACGCGGGCAGCCAGGTGGCCGCCCAGCGCGAAGCCCTGGCCCGCGCCACCGCGGCGCTGGACCGCGCCATCGACGTGCTGCTGCCCGGCCTCAATGCCGGCCCCGTCTACGGCGCCGGCGGCCTGGCCGACCGCCCCTCGCGCGGCGGCATGGTGCGCGCCTGAGCGGCCGCACCCTCGCCTGAACGGCCCGCTTCCAGCGGGCCTTTTTTGTTCCCCGTCGCCACGCGGGGGCATCGGCACGGTTTGTAGGAGTCAGCGACGCCCCGGCTTACGGATTGACGCCGCCGCTGTAGGGGCTCAGCCGCCAGACCTGGGTGCGCACGTTGCTGTGGTTGTTGTCGCTGGAGGTGCTGATGTAGAGCGAGCCGTCGGGCCCCTGCACCACATGGCGCAGCCGCACGTTGAGCTCCTCCAGCAGCGGCGTGACGGCGCGCACGGCGTCGCCGGTGTCGGTGAGCTGCAGCACCAGCAGGCGGCGGCCCGACATCTGGCCGATGACCAGGGCATTGCGCCAGTCCTTCCAGACCGGTCCGGTGACGAAGGTGCCGCCGCCCGTGCCGCGCGCGGGCAGGCCGGAGCGCCAGGCCGGGCGCAGCGCATCGGGATAGAGGCCCGTGTCCGTCATCCTGGTGCCGGCATAGCCGCAGTAGGTGAGCAACTGGCCGTTTGGGCAGCGCGCGCCGGGGCTGCCCAGCGGGCGCGGGCGCGGGTCCCAGCCGCCGTTGCCGGGGCGCAGCGGCGTGACCTCGTCGTCACTGCCGGGGCCGTGCTCTATCAGGTAGGGCCGCTGCGTGAACGGCTGCACCGCCAACCCCTGCCCGTTGCGCAGGCCCACGACCCAGAGGCGCGCATCGCCCCCGGCCGGCGCCTGGTTGCCCGCGGCCGGGCGCCCCTCGCGGTCCACCCGCAGCACCTTGCCGCCCAAGGACTTGAGGTTCTGCGGCACGGGCCCCGCGCGCAGGTCGCCCGTGCTGATGAGCAAGTCCGTCCCCACGAAGGCCAGCGCCCCGCCGGAGTGCTGGCCGACCAGCCCGGGCTGGTTCTGGAACGGGATGCCGGTGACGATGTCGGTGCGCCCCTCCACCCCCGTCCAGTCCGGCTTCACGCGCAGCCGCACCACGCGGTTGTCGCGCACGCCGCCCAAGCTGGAAGCCATGAACACGTACACGCGGCGGTTGGCGGCGAACTCCGGGTCCAGCGCCAGGCCCAGCATGCCGCTGTTGGTGGCGCTCACGAAATCCGCCGGCGCGAAGAGCTGCCGGCGCTCGCCGCCGGGCAGGCGCGCCCACAGCCCCTTGCCGCGCTCGGTGTAGAGCATCACGCCCTCCGGCGCGAAGGCCATGTCCCAGACCTCGTAGACGTTGCGCATGAAGACCTCGCGCACCAGCGTGGGCGCGCCCGCGGGCAGCGCTTGGGCGCTGAGCTGCAAGCCGGCGTAGCCGCCGGCCTGCACGTCCATGGTCTGCTCGCCCTCGCCGGCCCCCAGCGTCCAGGTGCCCGGGCTGGCGCGCCCCTGGGCGTCGCTCACGGCCACGGTGCGGCCGACGCGGCTGCCGTCGTTTGGGCTGAAGCTCACGGCCACGCCGGCCACGGGCCGCCCGGCGGCGTTCATCACGTACACCGCGGGCTGGCGCGGCAGCGCGGTGTTGACCGGCGCCATCTGGTGGTTGCTGGCTTCCGGCACCTCCAGCCGCGCCCCGTCGGACAGCGCCGTGGCCCGTATCACGGCCTCGGCCAGCCCCGGCGTGCTGGCCGAGACGCGCTGCCGCCCGGCAATGGGCCCAAGCGTCCAGCTTCCCAGCCGCGCATTGCCCTGGCCGTTGGTGAGCACGTAGGCGCCGGTGATGGTCCCGCCGCCGTCCACCACCCGAAAGCGCACCGGCACGCCCACGACGGCCACGCCGTTGGCGTCCAGCACCCGCACCATGGGCGCCACGGGCAGCCGCGTGTTCACGGGCGCGCTCTGGCCCTGGCCCTGCACCACGCGCACGTCGGCCGGCGTGCCGGCGGCGGCTTCCTCGGACACCAGGCGCCAGGCCTGGGCGCAGTCGGCGCTCAAGGGCTGGCGCACGGCGGCGGCGCCTTCGGCATCCGCCGCGGCGGCCAGCGCCAGCCCGTCCTGTCGCGACACCACGCGCATCCAGCCGTCGCCCAAGGGCTGCAGCACGACGCGCTGGCTGGCCGTGTCGGCCCGGGCGCCTTGCGCATAGCCGGCGGCCTCGCTTTGCAAGGCCAGCTCGCTGTGCTGCGCCGTGAGGCGGTAGTCGCCATCGGCCAGCCGCTCCAGCCGCCAGCGCTGGTGTGCCAGCGACTGCCAATGCCCAAGCTGCAGCGCCGCCTGCTCGCGCACGGCGCCGCCCTGTACCTGCAGCACACGCAAGCTGCATTGGTTTTCCACTCGATACACCCCGTCGCCGGGCAGCCCCGGGCTCGCGGACGGCATGGCCGCGGCCGTCGCCGCAGCGCTGGCGCCCTCCTGGGCCCGCACCGGCAAGCCCGCCGCCACGGCGACCGCACCGCCCGCCAACCCCAAGGCGCGCAGCCAGGCGCGCCACTCCGCTTGAAACCGCATGGCAACCCTCAAGACCGTGAAAAGACGGCCGTGGAGAGAGCAAGAGTGATGCCCTGGCGCGTTCGGGGCGTGCCTAAGGGGACCTTCCGTTACAGGCGGGCGGCACGCGGCAGGCGCCTCACCACTCCCTGAGCTTGGAGCGCAGCCGCGCGATGCTCTGGCTGTGGAGCTGGCACACGCGCGACTCGGTCACGCCCAGCACGGCGGCGATTTCCTTGAGGTTCATGTCGTGCTCGTAGTACATGCTCATGACGTACTGCTCGCGCTCGGGCAGCGCCTCGATGGCGGCCACCAGCGCCTCGCGCATGCGCCGGTCCTGCAGCCGGAACATGGGGTTGGCCTCGGCGTCGCCGACATGGCGGTCGAGGAACTCCTCGTCGCCGTCACCGTTGCCACCGCTCATGTCCTCCAGGTACAGCAACTGCGTGCCGCGCACCTTGCCCAGCATGTCCTGGTAGTCGGTCAGCGACAGGCCCATCTCCGCGGCGATCTCGCTCTCGATGGGCACGCGGCCCAGGCGGTGCTCCAGCTTGTGCACGGCCGCCTCGATCTCGCGCTGCTGGCGGCGGTTGCCGCGGCTCATCCAGTCGGCGCCGCGCAGCTCGTCGAGCATGGCGCCGCGAATGCGCTGCGTGGCAAAGGTTTCGAATTGCACGCCCTGATTGGCGTCGAAGCGGCCCAACGCATCGTTGAGGCCCATCATGCCGACCTGTATCAGGTCGGACAGCTCCACGTTGGCCGGCAGCTTGGCGATCATTTGATGCGCCAGCCTGCGCACCAGCGGGCTGTACTGCGTCAGCAGTGCGTCGGTGTCCAAGCGACCTTTGGCGGTGTACATATTCCAGCGCTCCAGGGCGTCCTGCTCAGTTGCGCGCGGGTAAGGCCGCGCCCCGGGCGGCATCGCCTCCGCCCGGATGCCAGTTCCCCGGCTCTTGTTCATCGTGTGCTTCCAGCAGCGCCGCGGCCAGTTGCGCCAGCGTGGGCGGCAGCGCGGGCTCCTGCGCGTCGCGCGCCGGGTCCAGCGCCACGCCGTGGCGCAGCCCCAGGTTGAGCCGGCTGCGCGCCCAACCGCCCAGGTGGCGCACGGCGCGCACGGCCTGCGGCGAGGTCATGGGCAGGCCCAGCAGCAGGTCGAACTGCGTGCAGCGGTGGCGCGCGGCCAGCAGCCGCAGGCTGGCCAGCGCGTGGGTGAGGCTGTCGTCGCCCTCGGCGGCCAGCAGCAGCGGCTGCAGCGCGCGGCCGCCGAAGAAGCGGCTGATCTCCGTGGCCGGCGCGTGCACCAGCAGCACGTCGCACTGCGGCGCCGCGGCCGCCAGGCGCTGCAGCCACTGCGCCGCGCCGCCGGCCACCTCGCGCAAGCCCTGCGACAGCCCGCGCGCAGCCACGTAGGACAGGCGCTCGCCCAGGGGCTCCAGGCCCAGCGCCGGGTCTTCCAGCACCGCCACGGAGGGCACGGGCGCGCTTTCGCTGGCGTCTATGACCAGCGCGTGGCAGGCCTGGGCGGCAAAGGCCGCCGTCAGCCGCTCCAGCAGCACGCCGGCGCAGGCCACGTGCGGGTTGCTGGCCACGGCGACGAAGCGCTGGTGCGCGCCGCCGCTGAAGAGCCGGCGCAAGCCCGCGGCTTGGTCGGTGCGGTCGCTCAGCGTCAAGGAATTGCGGTTGAAGAGACTGCGCATACCCCGCCGCTCCCTCAAAGCATGGCCTGTGCCGAGTCGGAACGGCCCGCGTTGGAAAACACCAGGTTCACGTCGTCAGTCTGCATCCGGTAGGCCGCCGCGCCGCCGGCGCGCAATGCGCGCTGCACCAGCGCGATGGCCGACAGGCGGTGCCAGTCCTCGGGCACGCGCTGCCCGTTGGCCACGCCCACCACGCGCAGCCGGTGGCGGATGAGCGCGTCCAGCGCAGGCGCGAGCTTCACCGCCTCGTCCAGCTTGGACAGGATCACCCCGCGGCACTCCGCGGCACGCCAGGCCAGCATCACGTCGTCTATGGTCTCGGACTGCGAGGCGGCATTGACCACCAGCAGCCGCCGGATGGACGGGTGCACCAGCATGTCCAGCAGCTCGCGCGTGCGCTCGTCGCGCTGCGCCATGCCGGCCGTGTCGATGATCACCATCTTCTTGCCGCCCAGCAGCGCCAGCAGGTCCTCCAGCGAGGCGCGGTCGTGCGCGGTGTGCACCGGCACGCCCAGGATGCGGCCGTAGGTGCGCAGCTGCTCATGGGCGCCCACCCGGTAGGCGTCCAGCGTCACCAGGCCGAGCTGCCCCGGGCCGTGGCGCGTGGCGCAGGCCGCGGCGAGCTTGGCGGTGGTGGTGGTCTTGCCAACGCCGGTGGAGCCGATGAGGGCGTAGACGCCGCCCTCGTCCTCCAGCGGCACCTCGGCCTCGGCGCTGCGCAGGTTGCGCTGCAGCACGCCCGCGGCCCAGGCCAGCGGCTCGGCCGTTTCCGCCGGCAGGCCCTGGCAGAGCTTGCGGATGAGCACGGGCGAGAAGCCGCAGTCCAGCAGCCGCTGCGTCAGGGCCGCCTGCGTGGGGCTGCGCTGGAGCTGGTCCACGTAGGCCATGGCATCGAAGCGCTGCTCGATGGCGCCGCGCATGGAGCGCAGCTCGTTGAGCATCTCCATCTGCTCGCGGCGCAGGTCTGCGGCCATGTCGCTGATCTCGGGCAGCACCACGTTGACGGCGGGCGCCTGTGCCAGCGGCGTCTGCAGCACCGGCACGGCCTCCAGCGGCACCTGCCCCGTGTAGAGGGACTCCGCCAGCGACGCGGGCGGCGGCGCGGGCGGCAGTTGCGCCTGATGCACGGGCAACTGCGCCTGAGGCACGGGCGCTTGCGGCTGGGCCGCCACCTGCATCGGCGCCGCGGCGCGCAAGGGCATTTCGGCCGCCGGGAGGGCGGGCGCTTGCGGCTGCGCGGGGCGCGTGATCTCGGCCTGGCGGCGCTTGAGCATGCGCTCGCGCACGTAGTCCTGGAACGACAGCGTGCTCATGGCCGCCGCCTCCTCATGGGCCGGCAGCTGCGCCAGCGGCTGGGCCTGAGGGCGGGCGGCCGACTGCACGGCGGCAGCCACCGCGGTTCGAGCAGGCAGCCCGGGCGTGAAGCGTTCAAGCTGGCGCACGCTCTCCGGCGGCATGGCCAGCATCTCCACGCCCTCGGCACAAGGGCGGGTGGAGAGCACGACGGCGTCTTCGCCGAAGGCCTGCTTGACCAGTTGAAGGGCCTCGCGCGAAGTGCGCGCTGTGAAGCGTTTGACGTTCATGCAGTGCCCCCGATGATCGAGGCGATTCGAATGGAGTGGGTTTCAGGAATCTCGCTGTGCGCCAGCACCTTCAGGCGTGGCGCAGCGCGCTTGAGCAGCCGCGCCATGGGCGCGCGGATGGCGTCAGGCACCAGCAGGCAGGCCGGCACGCCCAGCTCCTCCTGGCGCTGCGCGGTGTCGGCCGCGCCCTTGGACAGTGCCTCGGCCACGCCCGGGTCCAGCGCCGCGCCGTGCGGCGAGTTCAGCGCCTGCGCCACCAGGCGCTCCAGCCCCGGCTCTATGGCGATGACCTCGAGCTCGCGCACGGGCCCGTAGATCTGCTGGACGATGGCCGGCGACAGGTGCACGCGCACGCGGCGCGCCATCTCGGCCGCATCGGCCGCGGCGGCGGCATTTTCCGACAGGCACTCCACGATGGAGCGCATGTCGCGGATGTGCACGCCCTCTTCCAGCAGCAGCTGCAGCACCTTCTGCACCACCGGGATGGCCACGATCTTGGGAATCACGTCTTCGATGAGCTTGGGTGCGAGCTTGGCCACATGGTCCACCAACTGTTGCGTTTCCACGCGGCCCAACAGCTTCGCGGCATGGACCTGCATCAAGTGTGAGAGGTGGGTGGCCACCACGGTCGAGCAATCAACCACGGTAAAGCCGCTCATTTGGGCCTGCTCGCGCAGCCGCTCCTCCACCCACACCGCGGGCAGGCCGAAAGCCGGGTCGGTGGTGGCGGTGCCGGGCAGCTGCTGCGTGGCGCCGCCGGGGTTGATGGCCAGCAGCATGCCGGGGAACGCCTCGCCCTCGCCCACCACGGCGCCGCGCAGCGTCACGCGGTACACGCTTGGGCGCAGCTCCAGGTTGTCGCGGATGTGCACCGCCGGCGGCAAGAAGCCCACCTCCTGCGCAAACTTCTTGCGCACGCCCTTGATGCGGGTGAGCAGGTCGCCGTTGCGGGTCTTGTCCACCAGCGTGATGAGCCGGTAGCCCACCTCCAGGCCCAGCGTGTCCACGGGCACCAGGTCGTCCCAGCTGGCCTCGGCGTCGGCCGGGCGCTCCACGGGAGCCGCGGGCTGCTGCGGCTGCAGCGCGCGGCGCTGCGCGGCCTGCTGCAGCTTCCAGGCCACCGCGCCCAGCGCCGCGGCCAGCAGCAGGAACACCAGGTGCGGCATGCCCGGGATCAGGCCCAGCCCGCCCACGATGGCCGCGGCAATGGCCAGCGCACGCGGCGAGCCGAAGAGCTGGCCGCCGATCTGGCTGCCGATGTCCGCGTCCTTGCCCACGCGCGAGACCACCATGGCCGAGGCCACGGAGATCAGCAGGCCCGGGATCTGCGCCACCAGCGCGTCGCCCACGGCCAGCAGGATGTAGGAGTTGGCGGCGTCGGCGGCGCTGAGGTCGTGCTGCGCCATGCCGATGATGAAGCCGCCCACCATGTTGATGAACAGGATCAGCAGGCCCGCCATCGCGTCGCCGCGCACGTACTTGCTGGCACCGTCCATGGAGCCGAAGAACTCGGCCTCGTCGCCCACCTCGGCGCGGCGGCGCTTGGCCTCCTTCTCGTCGATGAGGCCGGCGTTGAGGTCGGCATCGATGGCCATCTGCTTGCCGGGCATGGCGTCCAGCGTGAAGCGCGCGCCGACCTCGGCAATGCGCTCGGCGCCCTTGGTGATCACGATGAAGTTGATCACCACCAGCACCGCGAACACGATCAGGCCCACGGCGAAGTTGCCGCCGATGAGGAAGTGGCCGAAGGCCTCGATGACGTGGCCGGCCGCACCCGTGCCCGTGTGGCCGTTGAGCAGCACCACGCGCGTGGAGGCGACGTTGAGCGACAGCCGCAACAGCGTCGTGACCAGCAGCACCGCGGGGAAGGAGGCGAAGTCCAGCGGCCTGACCATGCTGGAGGCCACCAGCATCACGATCAGGGCCATGGCGATGTTGAAGGTGAAGAACACGTCCAGCACGAAGACCGGAAGCGGCAACACCATCATGGCCAGCACCATGACCACGAACAGCGGCGCACCGAGCGTGCGCACGAAGTCCGGCTTCACGCCCAGCATCGCCTGCAGCCGAGCGAGATAGGAGTTCATGGGGGAGGATTGTTCCGGGGCGTGGCGGCGACTTGAGCCGGATTAGAAGGCCGAAAACGGCGCTGTTCACCCATGGCACGACGCAGCTTGCGACAACGCAAAAAATTGCCGTTTCCCGACGCCCGCGGCGCCAGCGTCCGTAGCGCAGCCGCCGCCGCGGGCGCAGCGCGTCAATGCGGCGCCTTGTTCAGCGGGTCCATCTCCGGCGGCACGGGCAGCGATGCCGGCGCCACGGGCATGGCGCCGCGCCCGGCCATGGCCGCGCGCAACTGCCACACGTAGGCCAGCACCTGCGCCACCGCGGCGTACAGCGCGCCGGGGATCTCGCGGTCCAGGTCGCCGTGGGCGTAGAGCGCACGCGCCAGCGGCGGCGCCTCCAGCAGCGGCACCTGGTGCTCGCGCGCGACCTCGCGTATGCGCTGCGCCATGAGGTCCGTGCCCAGCGCGACCACCTTGGGCGCGGCCATGGAGGCCTCGTCGTACTGCAGCGCCACGGCGTAGTGCGTCGGGTTGGTCACCACCAGGTCGGCCTTGGGCACGGCCGAGAGCATGCGCTTGCGCGACATCTCGCGCATGCGCTGGCGGATCTGGCCCTTGACCTCCGGGTTGCCCTCGGCCTCCTTGTGCTCCTGCTTGGCCTCCTGGTGGCTCATGCGCAGCCGCTTGAGCAGCAAGAAGCGCTGCAGCGGCACGTCCACCAGCGCAAACAGCGCCAGCGCCCCGATGAGCAGCGCCAGCCCGCCGTAGACGCGCGAGGTGCCCTCGGCCAGCGCCGCGGGCAGCGGCAGCGACAGCAGCGCGGTGAAGTCGCCCAGGTGCGCGCGCAAGTACAGCCCGCCCACCACGCCCAGCACCAGCGCCAGCAGGCTGACCTTGAGCGTCTGCACCAGCTGGTCCTTGGACACCAGCCGCCCAAGGCCCGTGATCGGGTTGAAGCGGGTGAAGTCCGGGCGCAGCGCCTGCGTGGCGAAGTTCCAGCCCCCGCCGCCCAGGGCCGCGCCCACCGCCACCAGCGCCATGAGCAGGCCCATCGGCAGCACCACCAGCAGCATGGGCAGCACCAGGTCCATGAGGCGCTGCCCCATGGCCTCCGGGTGCATCAGCACTTGGTGGTCGAAACGCAGCCCGTGCACCAGGATCCTGCGCAACCAGTCGGCCAGCGGCCGCGCCCCGGCCACCAGCGCCAGCCCGCCCACGGCCATGGCCGCGAAATGGCCCAGGTCGCGCGAACGCGCCACCTGGCCCTCTTCGCGGGCCTTGCGTATCTTGCGTTCTGACGCCGGTAAGTCGCGGTCCTGGTCATCAGCCATGGCTGTGCCTCAGTGGGAAAGCGCGCGATGATGCGCCCGCGCGCGCGGCCGCGGCGGGCAAAAAAACGGCGCCTATGCCGCGCAATACGAAAAGCCGCCCGCGGGCGGCTTCGCTTGGGAGCCTGGCTGCGCGGCCGGCGCGCCGGGCTCAGAAGCCCAGGCTGGCCAGCAGGTCGTCGACTTCGCTCTGGTCGGTGACGACGTCGGTGCGGCCCTCGGCATCGACCACCGGGCCGTCGAGCTCGGCCACTTGGGCAGTGGCCATGTTGTGCATCTTTTCACGCTGCTCGGGCGGCACCACCTGCACCAGCAGCTTGAGCAGCCCGTCTTCGAGCTCGTTGGCCAGGGTCACGACCTTGGCCACCACCTGGCCGGTGAGGTCGTGGAAGTCCTGCGCCATCATGATGTCGGTGAGGTGCCCGTCGATGCGCGAGGAGGCCGTCTCCACGTCGTGCATGAAGTTCATCACCGCGCCGGAGGCCACGGCCTTGACGGGGTTGCTCACCATGGCGGCGGCGATTTCGCGCGTGGCGTCGCTGATGCGCTTTTGCTCGATCTTGGCCTCTTCGACCAGGTTGAGCACCTTGGTGGCGGCGTCGGCCGTCTTGGTGGCGATGTACTGCAGCCGGCTGCGCGCGTCGGGCAGGCCATCGGTGGCGGTCTGCAGCCGCGGCATCACGTCGAGCTGCTGCATGGTGTCGTGCAGCATGCGCGTGATGGCGCCGAGCTGCTGGAACACCTCGGGAGAGACGATCAGCGGATTGCTGGGCGTGGTCAGGTCGAAGTTCATGATCGCTGGCTCCTTCGCCTCAAGCCTTTGCGGCCGTCATCTTCTGCAGGATCTTCTGCACCTTCTCTTCCAGCGTCGCCTTGGTGAAAGGCTTGACGATGTAGCCGGCCGCACCGCTTTGCGCCGCACGCACGATGTCCTCCTTGCGCGCCTCGGCCGTCACCATGAGCACCGGCAGGTGCTTGAGCGCCGGGTCCGCCTTGACGGAGGCCAGCAGCTCGAAGCCGTTCATGTTGGGCATGTTGATGTCGCTGACGACGAAGTCGAACTTCTGGTTCTTGAGCATGCTCAGCGCAATGGCGCCATCCTCGGCCTCGTCGGCGTTGTGGCAACCCATTTCCTTGAGCAGCCCGCGCACGATGCGGCGCATGGTGGAGAAGTCGTCGACGATCAGGAATTTCAGATCGGAAGGGTTGCTCATGGTGTGATTCGGGGACGGATGTTGGGAGGAACCGGCGTTGCCGGCGCCACGGTGCCAGGAGAAGCCGGCTCAGGCGCGGAGTCCAGGGCTTCGGCAAGGTCGGAAGCGTTGCGGAAGAAACGTTCTTCGGCTTCGCGGTTCATGACGAGAATGCTGATGCGCCGATTTTGCGGGTTCAGCGGGTCTTTGGGATCGAAAAGCACGCTGGAGGCCAGGCCCTGCACGCGCAGCACGCGATCTTCGGGCAGCCCCGCGCCAATGAGCTCGCGGCGGCTGGCGTTGGCGCGGTCGCTGGAGAGCTCCCAGTTGCTGTAGCCGCGCTCGCCGCCGGAGTAGAGCTGCGCGTCGGTGTGGCCTTCGAGCGTGAGGCGGTTGGAGATGTCGGCCAGCGTCTGGCCGATCTCGCGCAGCAGCTCGCGCATGTAGGGCTGCACCACGGCGCTGCCGGTGGCGAACATGGGGCGGTTGCGCTCGTCGACGATTTGTATGCGCAAACCGTCGCGCACCATCTCCACCTTGATCTGCGAGGACATCTGCGCCAGGCGCGGGTTCTCGCCCAGCTTGGACAACACCTTGGCGCGCAGCGCCTCCAGGCGGCGGCGCTCCTGGCGCGCCTGCTCGGCCTTGAGCTGCCTGACGGCCTCGGCCGGGTCGGGGTCGCTTTTCTTGACCTGCCCGGCGCTGCGCGTGAGGTCCTGCCCGCCGCCCTTGATGATGCTTTGCGCATCGCCCGTGCTGTTGCCCGTCTGGCCCATCACCATGACCTTCAGCGGCGCGTTGAAGTAGTCGGCAATGCCCTTGCGGTCGCCCTCGGTGACCGAGCCCATCAGCCACATCAGCAGGAAGAAGGCCATCATCGCCGTGACGAAGTCGGCATAGGCGATCTTCCAGGCACCGCCGTGGTGCCCGTGGCCGCCCTTCTTCACCCGCTTGATGATGATGGGCTGCAGCTTCTTGTTGTCGCCTGCCATGGAATGGTCCTGCCGGGTGCCTGCGCCGCCGGTTTACTTCTTGCCCTTGACGTGGCTTTCGAGCTCGGCGAAGGTGGGCCGCTCGGTCGAGTACAGCACCTTGCGTCCAAACTCCACGGCCACCTGCGGCGCGTAACCCTGCATGGAGGCCAGCAGCGTGGTCTTGATGCACTGCAGCTCCTTGGTGCTTTCGTCGATCTTCTGTTCCATGAGCCCGGCCAGCGGCTCGAAGATGGCGTAGGACAGCAAGATGCCCAGGAAGGTCCCCACGAGGGCCGAGCCGATCATGGCGCCCAGCACCGCCGGGGGCTGGCCCACGGAGCCCATGGTGTTGACCACCCCCAGCACGGCCGCCACGATGCCGAAGGCCGGCAGGCCGCCGGCCACCCGCGTCATGGCCGCCGCCGGCGCATGCGCCTCGGCGTGGTGGGTATCGATCTCGCTGTCCATGAGGCTTTCAATCTCATGCGCATTGAGGTTGCCCGAGACCATCATGCGCAAGTAGTCGGTGATGAACTCCACCACGTGGTGGTCGGCGCTGACCGAGGGGTAGCGCTGGAACAGCGCGGACTCGCCGGGCGACTCCACGTCGTTCTCGATGGCGATCAGGCCTTCCTTGCGCGCCTTTTGCAGGATGTCGTAGAGCAGCGCCATGAGCTCCAGGTAGCGTGTCTTGCTGTACTTGGAGCCCTTGAAGCACGCGGCCACCCCGCGCCCCGTGGCCTTGAGCACCTTGGGCTGGTTGTTCGCCACGAACGCGCCAGCCGCCGCGCCACCGATGGTGATCAGCTCGAACGGCAGCGCATGCAACACGACGGAAATATTCCCGCCGTGAGCCACGAACACACCAAAAACGCAGGCCAGCGCAACACCCCAGCCAATGAAAACGAACATGAAAGGTGGAGAGTTTTTGAGTGTTTCTGTTATCGGCCCACGATAGGGAGGATTTAAGAAACCCTCTGCCGCGCGCCCTTCGGTTCAGCGCAACAGCGCCAACAACTTCTCATGATTGGGCCGCTCGCGCACCTTGGTGCAATCGAGCGCGGACTTTACGGCGTAGCCGGGCAAGGCAGTGTCACGCAAGCGTGGACGGAATACGGGAGCGCCCTGCGCGTCCGTGAAGGCCGCCACGCGCGGCGCGTTGGCGCGGCTGCCGCGCGACAGCACCAGGGCCTGCTCGCCGCCGGCCAGTTGCACGAAGCTGCCCGGCGGGTACATGCCCATGGTCTTGAGCAGCGCCGAGCCGATCTCGTCGGCGTGCCCGTCGGCGTCCAGGCAGGCCTCGCGCAGCGCACGCAGGCCCGACAGCGGCGCGCGGCGCCCGCGGCGGCTGAGCTTGGCGCAGAAGATGTCCACGCGGCGCAGCAGTTGCGCGGCCTGCTGCGCCGGGGTGAGCTGCTCCGGCGGCGTGGTGGCGTTTTGCGCGTCGTGGTGCAGCATCACGGCGCTGAGCCACACCGCATCGGCCACGCCCGCGGCGGCCAGCAGCCGCGCCGCCTCGCGCGGATGGTTGGCCACTTGCATCCGCATGCCCGTGCTCAGCCCCGTGTCGCGCTGCGCCAGCATGTCCTGCAACGCGCGCATGGCCACGTTCATGGTCAGCGCCGCGTTCTCCAGCGATTCCACCATCTCCGTGCTCCAGCCCATGGCGCGCGCGCACTCGCCGGCAATGAGCATGCAGCGCAGCGCCTGGTGGCAGCTGTAGAGGTTGGCGTGCATGCCGCCGGTGTAGATGAGGTGGCACACGGAGGCATCCAGCGCGCGCTCGGCCACCTGGCGCACGCGCTGGCGCACCGAGCACAGCTCGCGCACCCAGCCCGGATCCGCTCGCGGCTCGCGCAGCACCGAATCCAGCGCCACCACCAGCGTGGACCACTCCCGGCCCAGGCTCAGCCGCTTTTGCACGGCGCCGTACTCGTCGAAGTCGTCCTCGTCGTCCTCGGCGATCTTGCGCCGCTTGGAGACGTCCACGCCCATGAGCTGGCGTCGCCAGGCCATGCTTTGCGCCTCGTCGGCAAACAGCTCCCAGCGCAGCAGGTAGGTCAGCGTGTTGGGCTCGATCTGCTGCCCCGCGGCCAGCAGCAACCGGCCTTTGCCGTCAAAGACGTCAAAGGGCAGTTCGTTGTTGGTCTCCAGGTAGGGCTGCGGAAAGGGAACGAGCTTCACGGAGGGACGGCGGCAGGCGCATGGGCGGGCGCCGTGGCGGGCGCGGGCCAGAAGTTATCGGCACGGGCGGCAGCGAACTTGAGCTGCATCAACGTTGCGCCAGAGCGGGCCCGCGTGCGCGGCGGGCCGCTAGAGCGGCGGCGGCGTCAGTGCATGGACAGGCTGCCCGCGGCCTTGCCCTTGCCCGCGCGCGCCGGCGGATTGCACAGCCCGCACACGTAGTGCTTGGCGATCTCGTGCGGGTGCGTCACGAAGTGGCCGCCGCAGCGGCTGCACTTGGTCATGGCCAGCATGCCGTTGTCCACGAACTTGACCAGGCGCCAGGCGCGCGTGACCGACAGCAGCGGCTCCAGCCCCTGGGAGCTCGTGTGCTCCAGGTAGAGCTGGTAGGCCTTGATGATGATGTCGATGTCCTCCAGCGCCGCGCTCTTGTTCAGGTACTCGTGGATGTTGAGGAAGAGACTGGCGTGGATGTTGGGCTGCCAGGTCATGAACCAGTCCGTGGAAAACGGCAGCTGGCCCTTGCTGGGGCTCTTGCCCGACACTTCCTTATAGAGGCGCAGCAGCCGCTCGTAGCTCAGGTCGGTTTCGCTCTCCAGCACCTGCAGCCGGGCCCCCAGGTTGATCAGCGTGACGGCGCGTTCGATCTGGCGGGCTTCGGAGAGGATGCTTTTGTTGCGGGCCATGGCGGAATTTGGTGACTGCGACTGCGACTGCAACTGCGGGCGCGGACTGCGGACGCGGTTGCGCGTGGAACGGACTTGAGAAAGGGCAGGCGCGCGGCGCGCCGGCGGCTCAGGCCGCTTCCTGGTGGCGCCCGGCCATCAATATGGAAGCATGCAGCCGGTTGACGCCGTCGTTGGCGGCACCGCGGCCATGGTTGGTGAGCAGGTTCCACACCAGCTCGTCGTCCATGCGGAAGCGGCACAGCAGCGTGTTGCCGGAGGCGATCTTGAGCATCTGCGCCGGCGTGAGCGTGCCGATGAGGCCGGCGGTCTCGTCGGAAATGCCCAGCCGGTACAGCGCCTGCTCGCGGTCGCTGCGGATGAGGCTTTGCGCCAGCATCAGGTACGACAGGTTGGCTTCCCGAATCTCGGCAAGGATCTGTTCGGTGTTCATGGCGTTCTCCGGCAAGGTGAATGGGGCGTTTGCAGCGTGGTGTGAACTGTAGAAGCCGAAGAAGCGGGCCAATATCGGCCCATCTCCGTCCGTTTTGTCTTGTTTTTTCCAGCCCCTTGTCAGGCAAATTCCTACAAGGCCCGGGCCGCCTACAGGCACCCGCTCCCGGGCGCGGCCGGGTGGCTTCCCTCTGTGGCGGCGTGCCGCGCGGGCACAAGAAAAACAGTTCTCAAGTTCCCTAAACCGTCTCCGATAACCAGATGACAGCGCTTTCTCCGCCTACGGAAAAGCGGCCAAAAATCACATCAAATTTGTGTTGACGCCCCCCTAAAGTTCTTCCGGGCCCCCTCCGATAACAAACACAACGGATCGCAAAAACGGTTCGGGGTCCGACAGTAGGAGCCGGACGCAGACAAGGAACACGGGCATCGAGCCCACCAAGGTCTGCACGGATGACTACCGCCGGGCGCAGTCGGCGGACAACCGCTGATGCGGTGCGAGGGCGGGTGCCCATGCACCGGGGCAATGCCGGCGTCTGCCGGGGTCATCTACTAGACACGGAGTTTCATCATGAGCATGTCTGTCAATACCAACATCGCGTCACTCAACGCGCAGCGCAATCTCCAGGGCAACCAAGGTGCCGTGGCCACGTCGATGCAGCGCCTGTCCAGCGGCCTGCGCGTCAACAGCGCCAAGGACGACGCTGCCGGTCTGGCCATCGCCGAGCGCATGAACTCGCAAGTGCGCGGCATGAACCAGGCCGTGCGCAACTCCAACGACGGCATCTCCATGACGCAGACGGCGGAAGCCGCGCTGGGCAAGGTCGGTGACTCGCTGCAGCGCATGCGTGAGCTGGCCGTGCAGTCGGCCAACGACTCCAACAACACCTCTGACCGCGACTCGCTGGACAAGGAGTTTGGTGAGCTGGCCAAGGAAATCCAGCGCGTGATGGGCAACACCAGCTTCAACGGCAAGAAGATCCTGGGTGCCGACTCCAACGAGACCACGGGCTACCAATTCCAGATCGGTGCCAACACCTCCAGCGACGACACCATCGCGATCAAGACCAAGAACATGACCACGGCGGCTGAAATCACCACCGTGGCCGGAACGGACAACACGGGTGCGGGCCGCTCGGTGATCGACAACACCGCCGACAACGCCGCCATCCACACCGTGATGGACAACATCGACAAGGCCATCGACCTGGTCAACAACGAGCGCGCCACCATGGGCGCCAACCAGTCGCGCTTCGAGTCGGTGATCTCCAACCTGCAGTCGGCCTCGGAAAGCCAGTCCGCCGCCAAGAGCCGCATCATGGACACCGACTTCGCGGCCGAAACCGCCAACCTGTCGCGCGCCCAGATCCTGCAGCAGGCCGGCACCGCCATGCTGGCGCAGGCCAACCAGCAGCCCCAGCAGGTCATGTCGCTGCTCCGCTGATCCCGGCGACAGCACCGCTTGCGCTCCAGACGCGAGCGCCAAGGGCCTCCCCGCAAGGGTCGAGGCCCTTTTTCTTACCAGCCACGGGTTTCACGGCGGCAAACTGCGCCGAAAACACCCTGCTTGTCGCAGCTTTCACACGCCGCGCCTGGCGAAAGAATCCTCCTACCCGCCGAGGTCGTCCACAGGACGGGCCGCACGCCGCCAACCTGAACCTTTGCCACCGCCATGTCCCAATCCATCAACACCAACCTGGCTTCCCTCGTTGCGCAGCGCAATATGCAGGGCAACCAGGGGGCCGTTTCCACGTCGATGCAGCGCCTGTCCAGCGGCCTGCGCGTCAACAGCGCCAAGGACGACGCGGCGGGTTTGGCCATTGCCGAGCGCATGAACGCCCAGGTGCGCGGCATGAACCAAGCCGTGCGCAACTCCAACGACGGCATCTCCATGACCCAGACCGTCGAAAGCGCGCTGGGCCGCGCCAGCGATGCGCTGCAGCGCATGCGTGAGCTGGCCGTGCAGTCGGGCAACGACTCCAACACCACCTCCGACCGCGACTCGCTGGACAAGGAGTTCGGCGAGCTTGCCGAGGAAGTGCAGCGCGTTCTGGGCAGCACGACCTTCAACGGCAAGCACGTGCTCGGCACCGACGCGCAGCCCACCACCGGCTTCAAGTTCCAGATCGGTGCCAACACCACCACCGACGACACCATCACCGTCTTCACCAAGAGCATGACGACGGAGCCCAACATCATCGCGGTAGCCGGTACAGACAACACGGGTGCGGGCCGCGCGGTGATCGACAACACCGCCGACAACACGTCCATCCACACCGTGATGGACAACATCGACAAAGCGCTGGACCTGATCAACGACGAGCGTGCCAGCATGGGCGCCAACCAGTCGCGCTTCGAGTCGGTGATCTCCAACCTGCAGTCGGCCTCGGAGAACCAGTCCGCCGCCAAGAGCCGCATCATGGATGCCGACTTCGCCGCCGAAACCGCCAACCTGTCGCGCGCGCAAATCCTGCAGCAGGCCGGCACCGCCATGCTCGCGCAGGCCAATCAGCAACCGCAGCAGGTGATGAAGCTGCTGCAAGGCTGACGCACTCGCCTTCGCCGCGCGGGCCGCTGCCCCGCGCGGCCTTGGCCGCTTCGCCTTCAGACCCCGCGCCTGCCGTCGTGGCCAGCGCGAAATCATTCAAGTTCCGCCGGCTCGCGCCGATCTGACACGTACCCCATCAAGCCCTGAAGGACCGGAGCATGGCCACCCTATCTTCCACCGGCATAGGCAGCGGGCTCAACGTCAGCAGCATCCTGAGCCAGCTGGAGGCTGTCGAGCGCAAGCCCATAGACAACCTGCAGACCGCCGCCAAGTCCATAGATTCGCAAATCTCGGCCTACGGAAAGATCCAAAGCTTGATGTCCACGCTGCGCGACAGCGCAGCGGCGCTGGCATCGACCAGCCTGTGGAAACAGGGCACGGCCACGCCTTCGGACACGACCGTGATGTCGGCCACCGCCACCAGCGGCGGCCTGGCCGCGGGCGACTACGCGGTGTCGGTGTCGCAGATCGCGCGGGCGCAGACGCTGTACTCGCGCGCCCTCTCGTCTTCGGCCGCCGTGGTGGGCGCCGGTTCGCTGACCATCCAGCTCATGAGCGGCTATTCCCCGCCCACGCCCAAGGATGGCAGCACCGCGGTGCAGCTGGACTTCAGCGACCCCAACACGACGCTGGAACAGGTGCGCGACCGCATCAACGGTGCCGACCTGGGCGTCAACGCCTCGCTCATACGTGACGCCACCGGCGCCGCGCGGCTGGCCCTGACGGCCAAGAATTCCGGCACGCAGAACCAGATCTCCATCACGGGCACGGACGGCCTGGCCGGCTTCAGTTACCCGCCCTCGGACACCTCCGACGTCACCAACCCCGACCGCGTGCGCGAGGGCCAGTCGGCGCAGGACGCCAAGCTCACCATCAACGGCGTGCCGGTCACGGCGTCTTCCAATCAGATCGCCGACGCCCTGCCCGGCGTGACGCTGAACCTGACCAAGGAAACGACCACGCCCATCACGCTGAGCGTCAAGAACGACAACGCCGCGCAGGAAAAGGCGGTGCAGGACTTCGTGACCGCGTACAACGCGCTCAACACCCAGCTGGTCAACCAGACCAAGTACGACGACGCCACCAAGACCGCCGGGACACTGCAGGGCGACAGCGCCGCGCTGAGCATACGCAGCCAGATGCGCAGCCTGCTGCACGAGACCAACGGCGCCTCCAGCGTCTTCAGCTCGCTGCAGGCCATCGGCCTGTCCACGCAGACCGACGGCACCATCAAGGTCGACAGCACCAAGCTCAAGAAGGCACTGGAACAGCCCGCCGAGGTGGCCAAGCTCTTTTCCAGCACCGATAGCGACGTCAAGGGCAACAACGGCCTGGGCGTGCGCTTTCGCGAGCTGCTGGGCGGCATCACCGGCTCCGGCGGGCTGCTGACCTCGCGCACCGAGGGCCTGCAAAGCAAGCTCAAGCGCAACCAGGACGAGCAGGCCCGGCTGGAAGACCGCGTGAACGCCAACATGCTGCGGCTGCAAAAGCAGTACCAGGCGCTGGACAGCAAGATGTCCTCGCTCAACAGCCTGTCCACCTACATCACGCAACAGGTCACGGCCATGAACAACAGCGGCTGACCGCTGCTGAGGCGGCAGGCGGGCCCGGCGCCGGGCACCGCCCTTACAGGACAACGGCCGGCACCCGCGCCGGTGTTGCCGCAACCACCGTCCCATGACAACTCTCACTGATAGGGTAGAACCGATGTACACCGCCTCCCCCTTCTCGCGCCCCCCCATCGCGGCCCGCACGGGTCTGGCCAATGCCTACCACGAGGTTGGCGTGGTCACCGGCGTGACGACGGCCTCCCCGCACAGGCTCGTGGCCATGCTGTACGACGGGCTGATGACGGAGCTGACCAAGGCGCAAGGCGCCATCGGCAAGAAGGACGTGGAAGGCAAGTGCACCGCCATCTCGCGCGCGGTGCGCATCGTTGACGAAGGCCTGAAGTCCGCGCTGGACCTGCAGCAAGGCGGCCAGATCGCCCAGGACCTCAACGAGCTGTATGCCTACGTGTCCATGCGGCTGACGCTGGCCAACCTGCGCAGCAGCCCCGAGATGATCGAGGAATGCAAGCGCCTGATCGAGCCGGTGCGCGAGGCCTGGAAGGCCATCGGCCCGCAGGTCGAAGGCGCCCGCTGACCACGCCCGCGCGCGTGCACACCCTGCCGCACCACCCCACGCCCAACGCCTAACGCCGGCCCACGGCTGGCCCAAAGTTCTTCATGAACACTTCGCTGCTGAGCTACTACGAGGCCATAGAGAAGACCAGCGCCGACATGCTGCTGGCGGCTCAGCGTGGCGACTGGCAACAGTTCGTGGCGCTGGAAGGCACTTGCGGGAACCTGATTTCCCAACTGCGGCAGGCCGGCAGCGCGCGCAAGCTGCCCGTGGAGCAGGCGCGTGCCAAGGCCCGCATCCTGCAGCGCATCCTGCTCAACGACGCGCAGATCCGCCGCCTGGCCGAACCCTGGCTGGACGAGCTCGACGCCGTGCTGGCCGCCCGCCCCCGCACCGTGCATTGAGCACCCCACGCCGGCCACGGCGTGAACGCTTCATCACCCACAACGCCGCGCGCAGCGGCGGCGCCGCGCCATCCGCCGGCGCTGCCCGTTGCCGCCTGGCAACCCTCCCTCTTTCGCCATGGGCAAGAAACCACGCGGCGCACGCGGCAACGCACCGCCGGCCCGGCCGGCGCAGCCGGACATCGCCCTGGTCGTCATCGCGCGCGACGAGGCCCGCTGCATCGCGCGCTGCCTGCAAAGCGCCGCGCCCCACGTGCGCCGCATGCTGGTGCTGGACACGGGCTCCACGGACGCCACCGTGGAGATCGCCCGCCGCTGCGGCGCGCGCGTGGAGCACCTGGCCTGGACAGGCGACTTCTCCGCCGCGCGCAACGCCGCGCTGGCCCTGGCCGACGCCGACTGGCACCTGGTGCTGGACGCCGACGAATGGCTGGAAGCCGGCGCACACGCGCTGCGGGGCGCCGCCCTGGCCGAGCCCTTCCTCGGCCTAGTGACGGTGCGCAGCGACATCGCCGTGGGAGCGCACCAGGAGCACAGCCGCACCTGGCTGCCGCGGCTGCTGCCGCGCGGCGTGCGCTACGAGGGTCGCATCCACGAGCAGCCCGTTTCCTGCCTGCCGCGCCGGCGGCTGCCGCTGGTGCTTGGGCATGACGGCTATGCAGCCGCGCAACTCGCCCAAAAGGCCGGCCGCAACCGCGAGATATTGCTGCGCGAAATCCAGGACCACCCCGGCGACGCTTATGTGCGCTACCAATTGGGCAAGGACATGGAAATCCACCGCGAATTCCAGAGCGCCTGCGAGGCATATTTCCGCGCCCTGGAAGGTGCGCCCGCGCAAGCGGCTTGGCGCAAGGACGCGGCCGTGCGGCTGATGTATTGCCTGGCGCAGTCCCGGCAATTCGAGCGCGCCATCGTCCTGTCCGGCGACCTCATGGACGACTGCCAGCACTTTCCCGACTACTTTTTCGCGCTGGGCAATCTTTTCCTGGACATGGCGGTGGCGCAACCCGGCCAGGCCCATGAACAATGGCTGCCCATGGCCGAATCGGCCTGGCTGCGCTGCCTGGAGCTGGGCGAGCGCCCGGACCTGGACGGCGTGCAGGGCCGCGGCAGTTTCCTGGCCGCCCACAATCTCGCCGTGCTCTACGGTGGCCTGCAGAATCCGCAGCGCCAGCGGCATTACGAAAACCTCGCCCGCCAATTGCGGCAAAACTCCACCGCACCGGCTCGACAAGCATGATCAGCAAGAAGCTTCATTTCATCTGGGTCGGCGACGAGAGCAAGCGCCCCAACAATTGCATAGACACCTGGGTACGCCGCCATCCCGGCTGGGATATTCGCATCTGGGGCAATGAGGATCTCGCATCCACCGAATGGATCAATGCCCGCCACATGCGCGACATGTCCAGCAAGGAATTGAACGGCGTGGCCGACATGATGCGCTGGGAGATTCTCTACAACGAGGGCGGCATCGTGCTGGATGCCGACAGCCTATGCACCCGGCCGCTGCCGGAATGGATGCTGGAATCCGAAGCCTTCGCCTGCTGGGAAAACGAGCTGGAGCGGCCCATGCTGATTGCGGCCGGCTACGTCGGCTCGGTGCCGGAAAATCCGTTTTTCGGCCAGATCATTCTCGACATCCAGGCCAAGGCCACGGTGACCGACGACATGGCCTGGAAGACGGTGGGGCCCATGGCGCTGAGCGAGGCCTATTACAAGCACAAGTACAGCGGCCTGACCATCTACCCCAGCCATTTCTTCATTCCCGAGCATTTCTCCGGCGCACGCTACGAGGGCCCGGGGCCGGTATTTGCGCAGCAGGAGTGGGGCAGCACGCGGCGCGCTTATGACGAGCTGCACCTGAAGACTTTCGAATAACCACACCCCTGCAGCATGACCATGGACACGCCCGCCGCGCCACCGGATCTGTCGGCCTCCCAATTGGCCCGGCGCCATGCGCCCTATTTCGTGCAAACCGTTCCCGTGCGCTCCGAGCTGCAGGGCCACCGCCGGCTGGACGTATTCCGGCAATTGTGCGAAGGCCGCCGCGTGCTGCACGTGGGCTGCGTGGACTGGCCTATTACCGATGTTCGCCAAAGCCTGCACCTGCAGCTCGCGCCTTATTGCGCGCAGCTCGACGGCTTCGACATACACGCCGAAATTTTCGATGTGCTGCGCCCCGCCCTGCCCCAGGGTTCCCGCCTTTTCTCCGACTGGGCCGAGGTGACGGAAGAATATGACCTGGTGCTGGTGCCCGAGGTTTTGGAGCACGTGCCGGACGTTCAGGGTTTTCTGGGGCAACTGGACAAGGTCAAGGCCAAAGAGTATGTCATCACCGTACCGGATGCCTACTCCTGCTTTTCCGCCCATTTTGAGCATTTGCCCGACCAGGGCACGGTGGTGGAAGTCGTGCATCCGGACCACAATTGTTGGTATACCCCCTACACCTTCAGCAACGTGCTGAAAAAATATACGCCCTGGCGGCTGGACGGACTGTGGTTTTTCAACCGCATTTCCCTGCTGGCCCTGCTGAGCAAATTGCCCGGCAACCCGCCGCTCGAATAGCGCCGGCCACGGCACCGGTAATTTTTGGCAATTTGACCTGCCGATGCGTTCCCGGCGGCGTTTGGACGTACCGGCTGCGGGGAGGCCCGTCCGGTGATCTGGCGGGCCTTCCCGGGCTTGATGCGGCGATTGGGCGCGGCGCGGGTTTCCGACAATTCCCACTGAAGCATTTTCTGCCGGCCTGACCATGCCCTCAACGAAGTCCGTTTCCCTGCCTGCGACCCAAGAAGCCGCGCTGGCCCCCATGCTGGTCCAGGCCCGCTCGGGGAAGATGCCGCTGGCCGAGCTGCTCGACAGTGCCGGGCGGCTGAGCCAGCAGGGGCTGCCGGAAGCCTCGGCCAAGCTCTACGAGAGCTGGATTGCGCACACCGCCTCGCCGCTGCGCCATGTGGCCTGCTTCAACTGGGGCACGGTGCTGGGCGCGCTTGGGCGCGCCGCGGAGGCCGAGCGCGCCTACCGCCAGGCGCTGGAGCTGGCCCCGGGCTTTGCGCAGGCGCGGCTGAACCTGGGCCACCAGCTCGAACGCCTTGGGCGTCATGACGAGGCCCTGGCGCAATGGGCGCCCATCGCCAAGGCCCCGGCCACCGATGCCGCGGGCATGGAGCTCAGGCTGCACGCGCTCAACAACTCCGCGCGGCTGTGCGAGCAGCTGCGCCGCTTCCAGGAGGCCGAGCAGTTCCTGCACGAGAGCCTGAGCATCAACCCCTCGCAGTCCGGCCCCATACAGCACTACGTGCACCTGCGCCAGAAGCAGTGCGAATGGCCGGTGTACCAGCCCTTTGGCGCACTCACGCACTACCAGATGCTGGCCAACACGTCGGCGCTGGCCATGCTCAGCGCCACCGACGATCCGGCGCTGCACATGGTGGCGGCACAGCGCTACCTGCTGGAGCGCACGCCCAAGCCGCCGCTGGTGCCGCTGCACGCCGGGCGGCCCAAGCGCAGCGGGCGCATCAAGATCGGCTACCTCTCCGGCGACCTGCACATGCATGCCGTGGGCCTGCTCACGGCCGAGCTCTACGAGCTGCACGACCGCAAGCGCTTCGAGGTGCATGCCTTTTGCTGGAGCAGCGAGGACGCCAGCCCGCTGCGCGCGCGGCTCAAGGCCTCGTTCGACAAGCTCTGGCCCCTGGCCGGGCTCTCCGACGAGGCCGCGGCGCAGCTCATCGCCCAGCAGGACATCGACATCCTGGTGGACCTGCAGGGCCTGACGGCCGGCGCCCGCCCCGCCATCCTCGTGCACCGTCCCGCGCCGGTGCAGGTGAGCTACCTGGGCTTCCCCGGCTCCTGCGGCATCCCCGGCGTGGACTGGGTCATTGCCGACCGCTACGTCATGCCGCCGCAGCTGCTGCCCTTCAGCAGCGAGAAGCCCATCTACGTGCCCGACTGCTACCAGATCAGCGACCGCAAGCGCGAGGTCGGCGCGCCCACCACGCGCGAGAAGTGCGGGCTGCCCGCCGACGCCTTCGTCTACTGCGCCTTCAACAACAACTTCAAGTTCACCGAGGACGTCTTCCGCAGCTGGATGCGCGTGCTGCACGCCGTTCCCAACAGCGTGCTGTGGCTGCTGGCCGACAACGAGTGGTCGCAGGAGAACATGCGCCGTGCCGCCGACGCCCAGGGCGTGGCGCGCGAGCGGCTGATCTTCGCGCCGCGCGTGGCGCCGCCGGACTACCTGGCGCGGCTGCAGATGGCCGACCTCTTCCTCGACACCTTCCCCTACAACGGCGGCACCACCGTCAGCGACGTGCTGTGGATGGGCGTGCCGGTGCTCACCCTCTCCGGGCGCACCTACATCTCGCGCATGGCCGGCAGCCTGCTCACGCACGTGGGCCTGCCGGACCTCATCACCGACACGCTGGCGGACTACGAGCGCCTGGCCATCGTGCTGGGCCGCACGCCCGCGCGCGTGGCCTCCCACCGGCGCTACCTGGCCGAGCACGGGCGGCAGTCGGTGCTGTTCGACATCCCGCGCTTCATGCGCGGCTACGAAGCCGAGCTCGAGCGCCTGGCGCTGCAGCACCGCGCCGGTTGAGCCTCCTCAGGAAGTCGTTCATGCGCCCCGAAAACACCGCGGCGGCCGACCCGCTGCTTTCCGCGCTGCTGTGGCTGTCGCGCCATCACGGCCGCAACCACAGCGCCGCCTCGCTGCTGGCGGGCCAGCCCGTGGACGGGCTGCTGGCGGCGCCGCAGGCGCTGCGGGTGATGCAGGCCGCCGGCTTCAAGGCCGGCGTCGTGGAGCGTCCGCTGGCGCAGCTCAGCGAGCTGCTGTTCCCGGCCGTGCTGCTGCTGCACGAGCGTGGCGTGTGCATCGTGCTGCGCCGGCTCGACGGCGCGCGCTACGAGATCGTGGACCCGGTCAGCGGCGCCACTTCCGAGCAGGATGAAGCCACGCTGGCGGGTCGCCACAGCGGCTACGCGCTGCTGGCCACGCCGCGGGCCGTTGACGCGCGCGCGGCCGCGCGCAGCGACGCGCCGCACTGGCTGTGGGGCACGCTGCGCCGCTTCCTGCCGCATTACCGCTCGGCCCTGTTGGCGGCGCTGCTGAGCAACGTGCTGACCATGGGCATAGGCCTGCTGTCGTCCATTACCTTCGACAAGGTCATCCCCACCCAGGCCTTCATGACCATGTGGGCGCTGGCCGGCATGACGCTGCTGGCGCTGGGCTTCGACATGGCCGCGCGCCAGCTGCGCAGCCACCTCATCGACCTGGCGGGCAAGAAGTGCGACCTGCTGGTGGGCTCCGTGCTGTTCCGGCAGACGCTGGACGTGCGCATGGAGCACCGCCCGGCCTCGGCCGGCGCCTGCGCGCACCAGATGGCGCAGATCGAGCTGGTGCGCGACTTCACCGCCTCGGCCACGCTCTCGGCGCTGTCGGACGTGCCCTTCGTGCTGCTGTTCACGGCCATGATCTTCGCCACGGCCGGCCCGCTGGGCTGGGTGATGGTGGCGGCCATTCCGCTGGTGCTGGGCACGGCGCTGGGCATGCAGACCTCGCTGCGCCGCACCATGCGCGACAACCTCAAGCACCAGGCCGACCAGCAGTCGCTGCTGGTGGAGGCGCTGGAAGGGCTGGAAGACCTCAAGGCCGCCGGCGCGCAGGGCCGCTTCGTGCAGCGCCACGACCAGGCCATCGCCGCCGGCGCCGAAACCTCGCTGCGCTCGCGCCGGCTCATGAGCTGGACGCAGAACCTCAGCTCCGTGGCCCAGCAGCTGGTGACGCTGGCCATGCTGGTGTGGGGCGTGCACCTCATCGCCGACGGCCACCTCACCAGCGGCGCGCTCATCGGCGGCATCATGTTCGCCGGGCGCGCCATCGCGCCGCTGACCGGCCTGGTGATGCTGGCCACGCGCTACCAGAGCGCACGCGCGGCGCTGCAGTCGCTGGACGAGCTGATGGCGCGCCCCTGCGAGCGCGACGCCGGCGCGCCCGTGCTGCCGCCCATGGCACTGAGCGGGCGCATCGGCCTGCGCGACGTGCAGTTCTCCTACCCGCCCACCGGCGAGGCGCCGGCGCCCCTGGTGCTGCGCGGCGTGAACCTGCGCTTCGAGCCGGGCGAGCGCGTGGCCGTCATCGGCCGCATAGGCAGCGGCAAGTCCACCGTGCTGCGCGTGATGGCCGGGCTGTACGAGCCCACCCAGGGCCGCGTGGAGGTGGACGGCATAGACCTGCGCCAGATGGACCGCGCCGACTTCCGCATGCAGTTGGGCTTCGTGTCGCAGGAGCCGCGGCTGTTCACCGGCACCCTGCGCGAGAACGTGGTGCTGGGCCGTCCGGGCGTGGACGCCGTGGCGCTGACCGAGGTGGCCAAGCTCACGGGGCTGGACCGGCTGGTGGAGTCCCACCCGCAGGGTTGGGAGCTGCAGGTCGGCGAGATGGGCGCGCTGCTGTCGGGCGGGCAACGCCAGCTCGTGGCGCTGGCGCGCTGCCTGGTCACGCGCCCGCGCATCCTGCTCATGGACGAGCCCACCAGCTCCATGGACGCGCAGTCCGAAGCCGCTTTCCTGCGCCAGCTCACTGCTGCCGCGGGCGATCGCACGCTGATCATGGTCACGCACCGTCCGGCCGTGCTCGATCTCGCGCAGCGCGTGGTGGTCATCGACGCCGGCCAAGTGCTGCTGGACGGCCCCAAGGCCCTGGTGATGGCCGCGCTGGCCGGCCAGAAGCCCGCCCCCGCTCCCGCCATCGCCGCCACCGCGTCCGCCGCGCCTGTCCCGCCGCCGGCAGCGGCGGCCACTCAAGCCTGAGCAGTTCATCATGGCTTCCCGTCCCACCATCAACGCCGAAGAGGCGCAATACCTGTCGGAGCTGCGCGCCGCGCAGCACCTGGACGACCTGCCGCGCGGCCGCTGGGCGCTGGTGCTGATCGCTGCGCTGCTGGGCGCGCTCGTGGCCTGGGCCGCGCTGTCGCGCGTGGACCGCGTGACGCGCGCCGATGGCCGCGTGATGGCCGACGGCCGCGAGCAGCAGGTGGCCAGCCTCGAAGGCGGGCTGCTGGCCGAGCTCATGGTGCGCGAAGGCGCCCGGGTGCACGCCGGCCAGCCGCTGGCGCGGCTGGACCCCACGCGCTACCAGGCCCAGCAGAACGAGGGCGAGGCCAAGCGCCTGGCGCTGCGCGCCACCATCGCGCGGCTGGAGGCCGAGGCCGGCACGCAGCCGCTGCGCTTCCCCGCGGACGTGCAGCGCGACGCCGCCACCGTGCGCGCCGAAACCAGCGCCTTTCAGGCACGGCGCCGCGCGCTGGACGAGGCCGTGGCCGCCAACCGCCGCAGCGCCGAGCTGCTGCAGCGCGAGCTCGACGTGGCGCAGCAGATGTCGGCGCAGGGCCTGCTGTCGGAAGTGGAGGTGATGCGGCTGCAGCGCCAGCTCAACGACCAGAAGACGCAGGGCGAGGAGCGCATCAACCGCTTCCGCCAGGACGCCAGCACCGAGCTGCTGCGTGTGCGCACCGACCTCGCGCAGCTGGAGGAACAGCAGGGCGGGCGCGCCGACGTGCTGCGCCGCACCGTGCTGACCTCGCCCGTGGAGGGCTTCGTCAAGAACATACGCAGCGGCACGCTGGGCGGCGTGGTGTCGCCCGGCGGCGTGGTCATGGAGATCGTGCCCGCGAGCTCCAAGCTGCTGGTGGAGGTGCGGGTGAAGCCGGCGGAAATCGGCTTCCTGCACACCGGCCAGAACGCCGAGCTCAAGCTCAGCGCCTACGACGTGGCCGTCTACGGCGGGCTCAAGGGCCATGTCGAGTACATCAGCCCCGACGTGCTGGGCGACCCCGACCGCCCCGGCGGCGACGGCACCTACTACCGCGTGATGGTGCGCACCGAGGATGCCGTGCTGCGCCCCGCGCACGGCGAGCCGCTGCCCGTGATCCCGGGCATGACCGGCACCGTGGACATCCGCACCGGCGAGCGCTCGGTGCTGTCCTTCCTGCTGCGCCCCATGCTGCGGGCGAACGAAGTTTTCGAGAGCCGTTGAGCATGGCACGGCACAGCAGTACCCGCAGCCGCGCCGCGGCGACGGCCCCGGTGCGCGCGGCATGCGCGCTGCTGGCCGCAGCGCTGGCCTGGCC